>JAEEXW010000065.1 GCA_016287995.1 Bacteroidales bacterium | reverse complement strand
CTGTGTATTTTTCATACGCACGAAATAGTCAGAGAAAGCCAGAATGGGAGCATATTTCTGACTGCGTTGACCCTTTGTTGAACACAATGACAGTCAACGGTTTGGAATACCGTGTTGATGTCAAGGACATAGGCATGGGCGACAAGATTTCCAAATTTGAGGAAGAAATCGGTTGGAACAGCGAGGTGGTGGTCATCATCTTTTCTGACAAGTATTTCCGCTCGATGCATTGTATGTACGAATTTGTGCAGATAAAAAAGGCGTTGCAGCAATATCCCGAAAAGCGTCTTATGTGCATCAAGAGCGGCGACTTCAATCTTTCTGATGTGAATTATATTATGGATTTGGAGCGTTATTGGAATAATCAAAAGATTGAATATGAAAACATTGAATTTCACCGTCTCCGCGAACATTCAGGCACGGAAATTGCCGCATACGAAAACGGTTTTTATCTCGATGACATAAGAAAACTGTATTCGTTTTTCAGCGCAATCAATTATTCCAATTCCAATAGCATCAATTACGACGGTTTCATAGGCGACATCGTAAGGTATTACAAGACAACACCCAAGCCCAAACTGACCCCGAAACCGTCGAAAAGCGCACCTCAACAGCAGACATATTTCGCCCAACCGCAGCCCACGCCGCAGTTTGCATCACAGACATATACGCCGCAACCACAGCCCGCACAAAAAAAATCCCCGGTAGTACCAATCGCTATCGCTGCGGTTGTGGTGGGTCTCGTGGTCTATCTTGTGTCGGGAAAAAAATCTACCTCTACCGACCAAACCTCTACTTCTACCGAGCAATCCGCCTCAACGGGTATGCTTCCAATAACCATCAATGGCACAACCTACGGAAATATGATTTTCGTTCAAGGCGGCACATTCACTATGGGCAGCAATGACTCTGATGCTGGAAGCGATGAAAACCCCGTACATTCTGTTACTGTAAGTGATTTTTACATCGGTGAGACAGAGGTAACACAAGGTTTATGGAAAGCTGTTATGGGTGAAAATCCGAGTTATTCCCCAAAGGGGGATAATTATCCCGTGGAGCATGTTTCTTGGAACGACTGTCAGGAGTTTATATATAAATTGAATCAAAAGACCGGCAAAACTTTCCGCCTGCCGACCGAGGCGGAGTGGGAATATGCTGCAAGAGGAGGAAATCAAAGTAACGGTTATAAATACAGCGGAAGTAATAATATAGACAATGTGGCTGTGTATGAAGAAAACTCTTATAACTTAGGTAGTAATAGTGCTGCATACGGTACTCATGCTGTTAAAACTATGTCGTCTAACGAACTTGGTCTTTACGATATGAGCGGTAACGTTTGGGAGTGGTGTAGTGATTGGTACGGTTCTTATAGTAGTAGTTCTCAAACTAATCCTCGTGGTGCGTCGTCTGGGTCTGAGCGCGTTTTGCGCGGCGGCGATTGGATCTACCCCGCGCGTTTCTGCCGAGTGTCTGACCGTAACTACTACGGGCCTGACTTTAGTCGCGACAACGGCGGTCTCCGCCTTGTGTTAGTTCCATAGTTCAAAAAAAACTGTCTTCCGGCATCTTATTTTTGTTTTTGAAAAACTTTTTGTATATTTGCAAAAAATAAAATACCATGGAACAGACAGAAGCACCCATAACAGACCGTTTCCCATTGGGGATACAGAGTTTTGAAAACCTGAGAAAGATAGATGCCGTATATGTTGATAAGACCGACTACTTATTTGGGCTTGTCAAGTCCAAAACGAAATCTTTTTTTCTCGCTCGTCCGCGCAGATTTGGCAAAAGCCTATTTTGTACTACTTTGTGCGCATATTTCGAGGGCAAAAAGGAGTTGTTTGAGGGTTTAAAGATATATCAGTGGGAGAAGGATTGGACTAAATATCCCGTCTTTTATCTGCCACTTGCAAGCGGTGATTTTTCCAAAGAAAACGCCGTCCGCAACCGTCTGTCCAATGCGCTGGAAGCCTACGGCAAAAAGTTTGGAGTTGAAATTACAAATCCGAAACTGTCCCTTGCAGAACGTTTTGGTGCAATAGTCAGCGGAATTAAAAACAAAACTGGGCTTTCAACGGTTTTTATCGTTGATGAATATGACAATCCCCTCATTACAAGTGAACACCTTGATGAGGACAAAAAGGTTTATCGCGAGTTTTTTTCTGTATTGAAGGATTACGACGAATGTTTTCGTTTTGTATTTCTGACGGGCGTAACAAAGTTTGCTAAGACTACTGTTTTTAGCGGCAACAATCAGCCTAAGGATATCTCTCTTGATGCCGCATATTCTGCACTCTGTGGCATTACACACAAGGAACTGACGGATTATTTTTCGAAGGAAATTCAGACCTTCGCTGAAAAAAAAGGAATCGCATTTGACGAAATGATTTCTATGCTAAAAAAGTGGTACGACAGTTATCTTTTTCATGAGGAAGGCACAAAGGTTTTTAACCCGGTGAGCCTTTTTAATGCGCTTGATTCCAAAGACCTTCAAAATTATTGGTACGGTACAGGCACTCCGACGGTTTTGATGAAACGCATAAAAAATTCTACTTTTGATATTCCAACATTAAAAAACGATGTGGAATATCCAAAGGATGAATTGAAGGATTACAAGGACGACGAACTTTATACCGAACTCGTTCCTCTATTGTATTACACCGGCTACCTGACAATTAAAGAATACATTGATGAGGAAAGACTGTATATTCTCGGCTTCCCTAATTACGAGGTGGAATCAAGTTTTACAAAATCTCTTGCCAAGGAATTTTACGGTCCAAGCGAAAGTCCTACTGGTTTTAGTTATGCCAAATTCTTGAAAGATTTTAGAAATCAAGACATTGAGAGTGTTATGGAACGGTTGAAGACATTGTATTGTGCCATGCCATACGCCAACAATCCGAATGTCCATTTGATAGAACGAGATTTTCAGAGCGTTATTTTCCTTGTATTCAGTATTTTGGGCGAATTTGTAATTTCTGAGCCGCATTTTTCAAAAGGTCGTGCTGATGTTATTCTGATAAATAAGGATTTCGTTTATATTTTTGAGTTTAAAGTAGACCAAGATGCTAAGACCGCCCTCAATCAAATCAACTTGAAAAACTATGCCGGGCGTTATAAAATGGACGGTAAAAGAATTTTCAAAATCGGTGCAAATTTTTCAAGCAAAGAGAAGAATTTGACTGACTGGATGATTGAAGAAACACAATAAAAATTTTAAATAAAAAAATTATAAAAAAGCAACCCAAAAGGTTGCTTTTTTAGTTTTTTTATATACATTTGCAGCAGATATACATTACTAATTTTTTATTATGAATAATTTTGAATTTCAAAATCCCACGAAAATAATTTTCGGCAAGGGAACAATCGCCAAATTGAAAGACAATCTTTTTAAAGGCGAAAAAATAATGATGACATACGGCGGCGGTTCTATAAAAAAGAACGGCGTTTACGACCAAGTTAAAAAAGCACTTGAAGGCTTTGATGTTATCGAGTTTGGCGGCATAGAGCCGAATCCCGATTTTGACACGCTGATGAAAGCCGTTAAAATCTGCCGTGAACAAGGCGTAGGTTTTCTTCTCGCTGTCGGCGGCGGCTCTGTTATCGACGGCACAAAATTTATTGCCGCTGCGGTCGAATACAAAGGCGACGAATGGGAAATCCTCACCAAAAAAACCACCGCTGAGGAATGTCTGCCGCTTGCAAGCGTTTTAACGATGCCCGCAACAGGCAGCGAAATGAACTCAAACGCAGTGATTTCGCGCCGTGCGACAAAAGAGAAATTCGATTTCGGCAGTCCGAAAGTTTATCCTGTTTTCTCGATTCTCGACCCCGAAGTGGTTTATTCAATTCCCAAGCATCAAAAAGCCAACGGCTTGGCAGACAGTTTTATCCACGTCATAGAGCAGTACCTGACGGACGACATCAACACACCCGTTCAAGACCGTTGGGCGGAAGGCGTTATGAAAACCATCATCGAAACCGCCCCGAAAGTCCTCGTTGACAAACCCGATTATGATGCTTGCGCAAATTATATGTGGGCGGCAACCTGCGCACTTAATTTCTTTATTTCACCGGGCGTTAATCAAGACTGGTCAACGCACATGATAGGACACGAACTTACGGCTCTCTGCGGTCTTGACCACGGCGTAACTCTCGCAATCGTTCTTCCAGGCACAATGCGCGTTATGAGAAAAGAGAAAAAAGCAAAAATATTAATGTACGCTAAAAACGTTTTCGGAATAACTCAGGGCTCTGACGAGGAGATTATTGACAAGGCAATAGAGGCTACGGAAAAATTCTTCCAATCATTGGGAATCAAAACAAGACTTTCGGATTACAATGCCGGACAGGAAGTGATTGACGAGATTTACAACCGCTTTGAAAAACGCGGAACTGTTCTCGGCGAACACGGCATCGTTACCCACGAAAAAGTAAGACAAATTCTTCAAGACAGATTATAAAAAAAACGCGCCTTTCGGCGCGTTTTTTTTTATTTTGCAACTTTCTTAGTGTCGATAAAATTCGGCGTTAAAATGATTTCCGTTCTGCGGTTTTGCGCTCTGCCCGCCTCGGTGGCGTTGGAGGCAACCGGCGAATATTCGCCCCTGCCGGCAGCCGTGAGACGTTTTTGCGGCAAACCGTTGTCGCTCAAAAATCTTACAACCGTGTTGGCGCGTGCCGTACTCAAATCCCAGTTGTCTTTGTACTGAGAGTTTTTAATCGGCTGGTTGTCGGTGTGGCCTTCCACCAAAATTCCGAAATCAGGATTTTTAGCCAACTCTTTGGCGATTTTTCTGATTGCGGTCTGACCGCGGCTCTCAATGTCCGCGCTTCCGGATTTAAACAGAAGTTTGTCCATGAGCAGAAGGTAAAGTTTGCCGTCCTTTTCCTGAATCTTCAACTCGTCCGACGAAAACTTGTCCAAAGCCTTCGCAACATCACTTTTCAACGCTCTTAACGCTTTAAGTGCAGAATCTTGGTCGGCAACCTGTCTTTGAAGCAATTTAATTTGGTCTTCCGTGCCACCGATTTGCGAATTGAGAGCATCATAACGTTTTTGAAGGTCTGAATAGTTGGCCTCCATTGACTCATGCTCGCTCTTGTACTTTAAAAATTCCTCAGCAGTCTGCTGATGTTCGGTTTCAAGATTTTTGTACTTTTTGTTGGAGTTGATTTTGTCCCAGACGAAAAAGGCTGCCAAGGCCAACAGCAACGCAGCCAAAAGCCACGCCCAAAACTTTGAACCTGATTTTTCCTTAGTGTTTTGACTTGTTTGAATTTCTGACATAATTATAAAATATTTTTGTGCAAATTTAATTAAAAGAGTTTAGTCAAAAAAATTTTTTTTATGACATTTTGACAGTTTTTTGTTTTACGGTCTTAAAATTGAAATATATTTACTATATTTACAGCGTGAAAATTTAGAAAAAACAATATGGACAAAAAGCAAATCAACGGGCTGCATAAAAAAATCGTAAGGCTGATTTACTCCGGAAAACTCTTCGGCGCAATCACCGAAATCAAGGCTCAAAACCTTATTAATCAAGATGTTAGTAATTCGTCTCTAAGAATGGCGGAAGACACTTACAAATTGATGTTGAAGTATTCGGTTGCGGGAGTTTCAGACCCGAACAAGGATAAAATTTTTCGTCAACTTCAAGTTTCGTTGCTTTATTCGGCTGACGTTTTGAGATATTTGTTGATGAAAAAGTTTTATCCGTCGGCGTTTTTTTCACTTACACCCGTAAAATGTCCTTCAACAATGCCTAATAACGAAAATGCAGTTCAATGGTTTAATTATATAATCCAAAACACTTCCGTTACGCCTTTTGAGGAGGAAATGATTGAAAATTCCAAAACGTCAAAGAAAATTTCTTGGGAAAATATGTCGCTTATTATCAGCGCGTTAACTCTAAGTTGCGTGATAATTTTCGACATAAAAAAATTCAAAATACTTTTGGATTTTTATTTGGAAAATAAGAATCAAATTTGGCAGCGGGCATTGTTCGGGATTTTTATCATCGCATACTTATACAACAAGCGGCTGAAACTCTATCCCGAAACCGATGACTATTATTTAATTTTGAAAAAATCGCCAAAATTCAAAGAGCGTTACTATAACGTTGTAATTCAATTTATTAAGGCAATTGACACTGACAAAGTTACCAAATATGTCAACGAAGAACTTATGCCGGGAATTACAAAATTAGCAACCAAAATCACCGACAAAATCAAGACGGATTTCAAAAATACTGAAAATTTTGACGAAACAAATCCCGAATGGCAGAATTATATTGACAACGACTCCGAATTACATGACAAAATGTCAGAGGTATCAAAACTTCAAATGGAAGGCAGTGATGTTTACATTCAGACGTTTTCGATGCTAAAAACATATCCGTTTTTCAACAAAACGGAAAACTGGTTTATTCCTTTCAGCCTTGACAATCAAGAAATTAAGAATCTTGAAGAGGCGCATAAAGAGGAAACTTTTAAGTTCATGGATTTTGCGAAAAAACTTGTAAAAGTGCCGTATTTCTGTAATTCTGACAAATATTCTCTTTGTCTTGCGCTAAATTCAATGCCGGAAACTGCAAGAAACAACCTCAGCAAATCGTTTTCGGGAGATATTAATAGCATTGACGATTTGTCGGACGAGATGGAACTTCTTCACAAAGAGGAAGCGGGTTATAAAATTCTCACTCAATACGTTCAGGACATTTACAGGTTTTTCAAACTCAACAAAGACGGCAAGTTTTTGAACGATATTTTTGACAAGAATTTTTCGCCGATAGGTACAAAACTTTTTGACCTCGTGATTTCTTCTCCGACAGAAAGGCGCAAGGTTGCAGAGTATTTTTTTGCAAAAAATTATTTCCGCCAATCATACGAAATTTTGAAAGAAATTTCTACGCAAGACCCTGATTTTGAGGTATTTCAAAAAATGGGTTTTGCCGCTTTCAAGCAAGGCGACATTGCTTTGGCACTCGAAGATTTCCAAAAAGCGCAACTTTTTAACGACAAAGAAATTTGGAATCTCAAAAAAATAGCGCAATGTTATCGCAAACTCAAAAACCCCGAAAAGGCTTTGGAATATTACAAGGCTGCGGAGGCTTTGGATACTGACAACTTGTCAGTTGCAATAGCCATCGGAAGGTGTCATATTGATATGGAGCAATATGAGGAGGCGTTGAAGTATTTTTTCAAAGCGGATTATCTCGACTCCAAAAGCACTAAAAACAGCCGTCCGATTGCATGGTGCAGTTACAAACTCGGAAAATACGAACAGGCTTTGAAATATTGCGGAAAAATTTCCGCCGAAGAGTCCATTGCCGAGGATCACGTTCTTGCAGGCAATGCTTACCGCAAACTCGGAAAAAAAGACAAGGCTATCGAATATTACCTCAAAAGTCTTGAATATGAGAACTATACGATTGAAAACTTTGAGGAAACCGTCAAAACCGATTACGGCGATTTCCCCGAAGAAAACAATATGATTTTTGATTATCTGATGTATCGGATTATCAAGGAGTTGGATTAAACTTCAAATTCCATTCCGTCGTAAGCGCAGACAGTATTTTCAAAAATTGTCTGCGCTTCTTTTTGCAGCATTTCCGTTGACTGATAACGCCCTGAAAAATGCCCTAAAACGAGTTTTCCGACTCCGGCTTCAAGCGCAGTTTGAGCCGCTTGCAAAGTTGTGCAGTGAAAAGTCTCTTTGGCACGCTCAGCAAGCGAAGCCTCGTAAGTTGCCTCGTGATACAAAACATCAACGCCTTTTACCGCTTCGGCAATCTGCGGAATTTTTACCGTATCTGAAATGTAAGCATAACTTTTAGGGTGAGGCGGGTCTAAGGTGAGTTCCTTGTTCGGAATTATTGTACCGTCTTCCAAATACAAGTCGCTGCCCGCTTTTATCCTGACAATTTCCGCAATGCTGAGTTTGTATTTTTCAATGCAACTTTTTATAATGTTGCGCTGAGCGATTTTTTCCTTGAAAATAAAACCCCAGACGGGAATCCTATGTTTTAACGGCACGGAAAAAACTTCAAAGGTTTTATCCTCATAAATCTTGTTAACACCCTTAGAATCAAGAACATTGAATTTAAGTTCATAACCCAAATATTCCATTTCCAAAGGCGGAAATTCCGACAAAAGCATTTGTTTCAGCCTTTCGGGACAGTGAAGCGTCAGAGCCTGTTTTCGCCCCGCTAACGAAAATGACGAGAGCAACCCGAAAAGTCCGAAATAATGGTCGCCGTGAAGGTGCGAAATAAAAATATTGTTAACGGCAGTAAACCTGACATTAGCCTTCCGCATGGAAATTTGCGTAGACTCGGCACAGTCCGTTAAAAATATTTTTCCGTTGTGGTCTATAATTTGTGCGGAGGCGTTTCTGTATGTTGTCGGCAGAGCCGAACCGCAGCCTAATATCTTTATTGTTAACGACATATCTTTTTCAAAAAGTTTGCAAATTAAAAACTGCAAAGTAATAAAAAAAATTATTATTTTTTTAATTTTTTCGTGGTTTTAGACAACAAAATTTATTTAAATCACGTCTTTTTTATAAATTTGCAACGTGGCATATTTTAAAAATATCTGAATATGAAAGCATTTATACTAAAATATATATGTTTCGTGTTGGCATTTTTTCTGTCTGCACTTAATCTTTATGCGCAAGTAATTGATGAAGCGGATTTTGAATATAATTCAAGCGGTTGGTCTCATTATCCTGCAACTCAATCTGTTTGTTGGCAATATAGTTCGGGGCTGACAGAAAACGGACCTTCAAGCGCACAACACGGGTCAACATTTTTTTATGTAAACAACAAAGAAAAAGTTCCTGTCGGTGAGGTCGCAATACTAAAAGCATTTGATTTTTCAAATTATACCAATCCCGTTTTGAGTTTCTATTATTATTGCAATGCCGAAGACAATTTGCATGCAGCACGTTTAGCCGTAGAAACACAAACTCTCAAACCTGATGACGCAAACTATCACAAAAAAAAATGGGACGAACATACAACCATCTTTGATAATCAAGGCAATGGTTGGGTAAAAGTAAGCGTCTGTTTAAGTTCGTTGGGAGGAAAACAATATGCCGAAATAAAAATTTCTTCCACAATTGTAAATACTCCATGTGCTAATGTTGCAATAGACAATCTTAAAGTCGAAAATTTTATAATTGACGATTCGCCAAGCAATTTTGAGAACGCAAATTGTTACGGCGGCACAGGTAAAATCACTATAAAACCAATCGGCGGTGGTCCTAACTACCAATATTCTTTGGACAATGATAATTTTGATGCCGCAGAAGAAACCTCTCAAAAAGTGTTTAACAACGTTGAACCGCGCAGTTATCAGTTGGCAGTAAAAGACGTAACCTCAGGCTGTATTGCAAAACTGCCACATTCTGCTATCACAATTTTGGAACCGGCCGAAATCAAGACCGAAATCAACATCGATCATGATGTAACTTGCTATGCAAATTCTGACGGTTCTGTAATTATAACTGCTTCTGAATCAACAGGTAATAACACACCTTATTATTACTCAGTCTCAGAAGAAAAAAATCAAGAACCGACAAATTCAAGCAACCGTATCAACCTTTTGCACGGCGGCATTTATTATGTCCGTGTCAAAAATTCAAGAGGCTGCTATTCTGAGGACAAGGCCGTAGAAATGGGAAAAAATGTGAAACTCCAAATTTCAGAAGTCAAAGTTACGGATATTGTTGACAAAAAAGGTTGTTACGGCGACAAGACAGGCGAAATATACATCACGGCAGAAACAAGTACGGGTGATATTTATTATTCCATTGACGGTGGTACTTCTTACGCTAACGAAGGATTTTTGAGCGATCGTTTCGGCAACCTTTCTGCCGGCTCATACAATATTGTGGTCAAAGATAGAAACGGTTGCAAGGTTCCTTGGCAAAACAACCCCGTAATATTAAAAGAACCAGAAAAACTTGAATTTGAACCATCTGAATTTCAAAATATTACCGGTTGTCACGGAGATGAAACAGGTTGGATACAAATAAATGTTAAAGGCGGTACAAAACCTTTGGCATATTATCTTAACTCCGAGATTTATTACTCTGAAAACGGAAAATTTGAAAATTTAGCAGCAGGAGATTATACTCCAATCGTCAAGGATATTAACGGCTGTGAACTTTACACAACCAACGAAAATGAAAATGTTAAAGTAACTATCTCCCAACCTACCCCGGTTGAAATTACCGAAATAAAACCGACAGATGTTTTAACTTGCTTCGGAGATAATACAGGAAGTATAGAAGTTGTAGCAAAAGGCGGTACAGCACCGCTATATTATTTGTTAACGCAAAACCTCCCGATAATAGAAACTCCGGAAGAAAATCCTGAGGGAGAAAATCAAGAAGGAGAAAATCAAGAGGGAGAAAATCAAGAAGGAGAAAATCAAGAAGGAGAAAATCAAGAGGGAGAAAATCAAGAAGGAGAAAATCAAGAGGGAGAAAATCAAGAAGGAGAAAATCAAGAAGGAGAAAA
>JAEEXW010000064.1 GCA_016287995.1 Bacteroidales bacterium | reverse complement strand
GCAAATATACAACGAATATGAAAAACTTAAAAAATATGAAAAACTTAAAATAGGAGAATATGGCGAATAAAAAACAAAAATTATGAATACAGAACAAGTCGTAATATCATTTGAAGTACTCCAATCTTACTGCAAAAAGTATGATTGGAATCGGCAACTCTGTTGCCACGGCAGAAACTTTGCAGGATTATGCGAAGTTGACGTTTGTCCTATTAAACTTTTGCCGAATAATAATAAACAAAACAATAATTTTAATACACAAAAAAATGAATATAGACACTATTAATGCGTTTATAGAGCGCAAAACACAACAACAACCCGCAGAAAGCGACAATAATATCGTTTTTTCAATGCAGAGCGGAGAAAAAATAATAGTCGGATATATGAATATTATACCTGACATTAACGACCCTAACACGTATCATCTGAAAAATGCAGTCGTAGATGATGACACTCTTGTTACTGAGATGTTATTATCCGTGCCACAAATTCAAGGGGTGGCAATGGAAGACGACATAGACGAGGATTATGACGATGATGACGATGAAGAAGATGAAGAAAACGAGTAAAACTAAGAAAAAGGCGGTTTTTTGACCGCCTTTTTTTATGTAAATACACTAAAAAGTAAAGTAAACTTATAAAAATAAAGAAAAAATCGAAATGTGCGGAAATCTGCGGAAATCTGCGGAAATCTGCGGAAATCAATTAATTACAATGCTTTAAGTTTGCACCCGAAATCAAATGTGATTTTTGACTTTATTTGTTTTTTTATCTGCCCGACAGGTCGGAACATTGATTTTTCGGGCAGTTTTTAAGTGTAAAAATGGCGAAATTAACAGACATATTAATTGGTTCGGGGTTAGCGTTAGGCGCGGGATATTTGATTTACAAAATTGTAAATACCACCGCCGAAGCGTCTGCATTTGTTAATCAGTTGCAGTTTAATATCAAACCGTCAAGCATAAAACTTGACGGCAAAATATTAAGTCCTGCATCTGTTAAACTTATTATCAAAGTTGACGTAGAATTTATTAATCCTACAAAAACAAGTGTATCGTTCCAAAAACCTAACGTAACTTTAAAATACAAAAATGCGGTATTTGCTCAAAGCAAAATATCAACCGATATGGTTACGATTAACCCCTTCGGGACGAGTCGTATTAAGGATATTACCTTTGAAATTCCGCTATTTTCGAGCGGAACGCTAACGACAATAATTGATATGTTAAAAACAGCGGGAACGGGCATTTCTGTAAACGCAAACGATACTCTTGCTAATAAATTAATGACGGTATTTTCATTAATGAGTAACAACGTGTTAACTAAGTTGTTGCCGCTGCTTGAAGTTTCGTTAATAACATATATCGGCAGTACGCCGATAACTTATTCAACCAAATTAGCATAAGATAAACAATGAACACAACTGCAATAACTCTTGGATATTCACCGAAATCAGCCGTAGACCGTCAAATAAAAGACGGTTCACGGTTTGATTCACTATTTCCAAAGCCTGACAACAAGAAAACTTTGCTCAAAAAAAGCGGTGAAGTTGAGGATACGGTGGAATTTATGAAACGCTACATTCGCGATTATCATAATCAGACAGCGAAGATAGCGCAACAAATAGCCGTATTTGAGGGTGGAAAACTTAATGATAAAAAATCGGTAGATGCCTTGTGGCATTTTGTAGTTGATTATATAAAATATAACTTAGAGCAAGGTGAACAACTCCGCACACCTGCGCGTGTGTGGTATGATGCACAAGTAATGGCACGGCAGCACCCCGAAAACAGTGCATATTCAGCCGACTGCGACTGTATGGCGGTTTTTTGCGGCTGTATCTTGTATAATTGGGGGATTCCTTTCAGTTTCAGGATTACGGGATATACTGACGTTTTGGGTATTTGCCACGGTTATCAGCACGTTTACGTTCTTGCGCATTGCAAGGGAGAAACAATACCTTGCGACCCTGTTTATCACTTACCGAATAGGGAAAAACCCTACGAAATTCAAAAAACTTTTTTTGTATCAAACGGCGGCGATATTGCATTAGCGGGACTTCCCGAAGAAGATGACAATACTATTGTCTATGTTGAAAAAATGAGCGGCGGCTTGGGCGTTCTTTCAGGCAAGAAAAGAGCGGCTAAAAAGGCTGCAAAAAAAGCAAAAAAAGCAGAGAAAAAGCAAAAGAAAGCGGCTAAAAAGGCTGCAAAAAAACAAAAGAAAGCGGAGAAAAAGGCTGCTAAGGTTCAAAAAAAGGCGGAGAAAAAGGCGAAGAAACTTGAAAAAAAGGCGGCTAAGGCTTCGGGTAAGAAAAAGGAAAAACTTTTGAAAAAAGCGGCTAAGGTTCAGCAAAAGGCGGAAAAGAAAGTTGCTAAAATTCAGAAGAAAGCGGAAAAGAAAGTCGCTAAGATTCAGAAAAAAGCGGAAAAGAAAACGGCGAAACTTAATAAGAAAGCCGATAAAATCCTCAAAAAAGCGGAGAAAAAGGCTGCTAAACTGAACAAAAAAGCGGATAAGATACTTAATAAGGCTGAAAAGAAAGCCGAGAAAAAGGCTGAGAAAAAAGCCAAAAAAGCGGAGAAAAAGGCTGCGAAACAAGCAAAAAAAGCGGAGAAAAGGGCTGCGAAACAAGCAAAAAAAGCGGAGAAAAAGGCTGCGAAACAAGCAAAAAAAGCACAAAAAGCGGCTTTGAAAGTTGCACAAAGTACTGAACACAGTCCAAATGAGGAATTGGAGTTGGAAAACGACACAATGACACAGCAAACGGAACTTCCTGACGGCGATGTCGTAGAAAACGAAATGGACGATATAGCAATGGACGATAATCAAGAGCCTGATAACGGTGTTATTGACGATAGCGAAGAATTTTTGCAGCAACAAGATTTCAACGATGACGGTGGCGAGGATTCGGATAGCGGTGATGAAATGTCCGCTGACGAAGACTATGACGGCGGTAACGGTGATGATGAAGATGAAACTTCTGACAATAATGATAATGAAGATGATAACAATGATAACGATGACGAAGATGATGATGAAGCGGACGAGGACTCTGTTAATAAAAGAATGACCGCTTTGCCGAAAAAGGCAGGGGCGGCTGATGAAAGCAGCGGAGAAAACGAAAGTTTCTTTAAGAAACACAAAACAAAGTTGCTTATCGGCGGCGGCATTTTGCTTGCAACGGGGCTTTATTTCGCTTTTAGAAAAAAAGGTACTAACAACATTAAAAAGTAATGAAAAATGGCTTGTGATATATATGCACTTTCAGGGTTTGGAAGTCCTTACGAATATCCTACCGATGTTTTCGGAGTGTTGAGCGGCAAGAAAAAACGAAAAGCAAGAAAAGCAGCCCGCAAAGCAAAAAAGAAAGCACGTAAGGAAGCGCGTAAGGAGAAAAGAGCGGCTAAAAAGGCTATTAGAAAAGCCCGTAAAAGCGGCGATAAGGAAGCCTTGAAAAAAGCAAAAGCGGCTAAAAAAGCAGCAAAGAAAAAACTTAAAGCAAATCGTGTCGGACTTGCAAAAGCATTTCAGAAAGTCGGTAAAGGTATCGGCAAGGCGGCAAAAAAAGTCGGTCAGTTCGTAAAAAAATCTACGATGCTTGTACCGCGTTCTATGTTCTTGTTATTGGTGCGTTTGAATTTCAGAGGTATGGCTCGTAAATTTTCAAACAATCAGCAAGCATATAATAAATTCGCTAAGACGTGGAAAAAGGTTTTTGGCGGCAAAGAAAGCAAACTCAAAAAAGCAATCGAAAAAGGTAAAAGAAAAAAAGCCTTATTTGGTCGCAAAAAAACGGTTGGAAATCTTTACTCGCATTTGGCTGAACTTGGAGAGGTTCTTTATGAAAACGGTTACATTCCGAAGTCGGCACTTAAAAGATTGTCGGATAAAAACGTTGCAAACGGTTTAGGTGCATTAGGTTTCACGATGGCGGCTGTCGGGTCGGCAATAGCAAGTGCAATGCCGATAATCAAGAAAGTTATGGCAGTCTTTAAGAAAGTCGGTGATATGCTTCCTGAAACGGCAGACGAAGCACAAGGCGAAGAATACGAAGAAATAGACGATGGTTCGGAAGTTCAGTTAGAGGAAGAAGAAGACGAGGAAGCCGCAGAGGAAATGTATGAGCAAGGTGAACTAACTGACGAAGATTTGGAAGACGAATCCGCAGAGGAAACAATGACGGGATATTATCTTTCAGGTTATGAGGACGGAGTAATCGAAGTAGAAGACAAAGAACTTTACGGACTCGGCAAAGGCGGCGGATTGTTTAAAAAAATCGGCAACGGTATGAAAAAAGCGGTAAGCGCGGTTAAGAACGTTGCGACAAAGATTAAAAACAAACGCAAAGATAAAAAGGCGGCGAAGAAAGCGAAAAAAGCGGATAAAAAAGCCGCTAAAAAGGCTAAAAAGGAAAATAAGAAACTTGCAAAGCAAGCAAAAAAGCAAGCAAAGCAAACAAAAATAACGCCTAACGCCTTACCTCCTACTGATACTGCAAAAAATACGGTATCCGACGTAATTAACAAAGCGAAAAACACGGCAAAAAACGTAATCAACAAGGTTGCGAAAGATGCCGATGAAATTGATGATGATGAATTTGAAAACGGTAACGATATGAGCGACACGAGTAAAAATGTGGCTGCGGCTAATGAAACTCCGAAAGAAGAAACTTTTTGGAAAAAGCACAAGACGAAGATTATTATCGGCGGTACGGTTCTCGTAGGTGGAGTAATAATATTTGCACTTCGGAAACAGATTTTTGGCGGCGGCGGAAAGTCAAGCGGTAAGGGTGTAGGTTATATTTCACCAATAGACTTGACGTAACAAACAGAAAATTAACGTAAAAATTAATCTAAAACAATTTTAAAATGGCAAAAGTAACAATAAACAATTTGGGCAATACTTTGCCGACACTCCTTGCGGGCGGCGGCGGCTTTTTGAGCGGTATAGTATTGCAAAAACTTATCAATAAGGGACTTAGTGCTGAGCCTGTTGTTAGCGGTCTTGGCGCAGAAACCGTTACGGGATTGAAAAACTACGTAACCCCCATTATTACAACCGTGATTGGCGCAAGTATCGCACTTTCTGCTGACAGCAAGACGGTTCGTCAACTTGGTACGGGAGCGGCACTTTCAGGCGTAGTTAACTGCGGTATGCAGTTCTTTTGGAAGAAAAATCTTCTTTCAGGTATGAATGACGGCATTATGGGCGACTTGTTAGGCACTGATGATGATTTGGACATTGAAGACGGATTTTCGGGCTACGATGACGATGATTTGGACGGCTATGATGACGATGATGATTTGGACGGCTATGATGACGATGATGATTTGGACGGCTATGATGACGATGACGAGTTCAACGGCTTCGGCGATGACGGAGAAATTGAATTACCCGTAAACAATCAGATTGCTGCCTTAGACATTCCTTCGGGCGTTAAAGTTTCGGTACGTGATACTCCTTACGAGCGTGAACATATTGAGGGCATAGGTTACACACCTGACGGACTTGTATTGTAACTCTCTTTAAAACCACAAACAAACAGAAAAAATTAATATTAACATAAAACAAATTAAGAAAATGGTATACGGATTAGGCGATTTGGGAAATTCCCTTGGAAACGTAGCAGGCGTATTATTGCGCGGCGATGACGTTGTTCTTGACAACTTCACAGATGATAACTTGGTTGGCTTATTCGGACTTATTGACGGTTTGGGCGCAACACCAGCAGCAAAAGACAAAGCAAGAAAGAAAGTTATTAAAGCAATTAAAGCAAAAGGCAGTGCTAACATTGCTCGCGAAACAACTAACCTTTCTGAAAAAGCACTTTTTGAGCAGCGTTTAGGCTTGTTGCCCGCAGATGCGCAAGCAAAATTGCGCAGCGGTCAGTGGCAGTTAGTTCCGTTCATTTACTATGCAGTAAAAGACATTTCGGGACAGAACCACGCAGATTTGTTTAAATCGGGTGATAACACGGTAGTCGGTATTACAAACGTAGTTCAGGGTCGTATGCCCGCTGAGGACTTCTTCCTTTGCACAAGGGTAAAATGTTTGACCTCAAAAGGTTTGACGGGTGTTACCGAAGCAGACTTCAAAGGCGCAACTTGGGAGAAACCCTCAGCACCCATCATTAACGGTGAGTGGTTTATGGGTCAGGAATCTACGACCTACATTGACAAATCAGCAGCAAGCGTATTCTCGCACGACAACAGAACCGATATTTCGGACGGTGAGTACGTACTCTCAACCCCGAAAATGTTCTATCCGCAGAGAACTATCAAAGTCGAGTTCGATTTTGCAGGTACTCCTGCGGCTAATACCGCTATGCGTTTTGAATTGTGGGGCGTTAAGACCACCAAAGCGTAGTTGTTAAGTAAGGTTATTTTCTTCATTATTGATTGGTTAACGGGGGGTAACTCCCCCGTTAATTTTTAAAAAAAAACAGATAAAAAAAATGACAGAAGAATTGGAAGAATATTGCAATAACTTGATTTTTAAGGATAATGCAACAACAAAGTATTATTTTGATATTATAGGCGTATCTGACGGCGATAATAACGGACAAACAATCTGTTACCCAATAATCACTATCCGTCAAAATCGGAAAAATGCAACAGGGGCAGAAACATTCAAAAATGCAATTTCGCAACTTGAAAAAAACAAACAAGTATCAAGTGTGTTGATTCGGGAATACAGCGGATATTATGACGATGCAGAGCCGATTTTAGAAAACACTTTTAAACTAAAAAAACAAAAAAAAATGAAGAAAAAACAACAGCAATTACCGCAACAAGGCGGTTTCGGAGATTTGGGCGCAAACCTCAAAGGTTTAGGTGATTCTCTCGGTCTTATGGGGTTTGAAAACGGTTTGAGCGGTATCATTAAGAATACTGCTATGCAAATAGCACAACAAGACAGACTTGAAAATGCTAATCAGACAATAGCCGACCTCAAAGTTACACAAAAGGAACTTGAACAAGAGATAAAACGTTTGAAAGAATCAAACGAAAAACTGAAAGATGAATCTAAAAAACTTGAATACGAGTTATACGATACTAAGAGGGATTACCGCAACAAGGAACACGATTGGCAAAACAAATTATCAATAAAGACTATTGCAGGAACGGCAATTCTCGGAATGTTGAGCCAAAAATTAAATCTTGACAAAACTTTGCAGGGCTTAATGGGCGAAGATATGCCGTCTACGCCTATTCAAACTTCCGACAACACAACGCAACAAACAGACTTAGACAATATCAAAGTTCAGTCTACTAACCCTGAAACAGCCGAATATGTATCAGAAATTAACGGCTATCTCTCTACTCTTGACAAAAGCCGCATAGCCCTTGTTACTGCTATTTGTCAGTATACAAGTTTAGGCGACAGGCAATTAAAAGAGGTTTACGGGTTCGTGCTTGCAAAGCATAACAAACCCGCAGCACAACCACAACAACAATCACAACAATCACAAGGAGAAAATAACAATGGCGACATTTAATTTTAATTGTAATGTAACCGCCGACAGCGAATTGAACGCAAAAATTAAAATCGCGGTTATCACTAATATTTTGGAGAATTTAACTGATTCTCAGTTCGTAGATACATTGTATCCCCGAATCAAAAAAGATAAACAATTTTTTAAAAAAATAGCGGGTAGTTCGCTAATTAAAATGCTTTAAGAAAATGGATTACAGCAAAATACCACAACAAGGCAAAATGCCGCAACCGAATATGCAGATTCCGCAGCAACAAAATGCAGCGCAGACACAGCCGCAACCGCAGGGAAAACCCGCAGAAAACGGCGCAGTTTACCCTTTCCCTATTCAGGATAGAGTAGTTAGCGGTGGTATCAATGTCAGATACCTTGAACTTAACGGCGTAAGGCTCAAACATCAGATTTTGACGGTAAGAATTGACGGCGGCGGGAAACGATTTGCTTTTGAAACTCAGGCACACGTAACCAACGAAAGGATTTTGGGCGTAATGCTTGTGTCTACGGAAACGGAGAAAAACGATGCTTTGAAGTGTATTAACGACTCTCAAATGCAACTTACGATTGATAACGAGGAGATTCTTCCTGACGGTTTCGATTGTTCGCTTATATCGTCCAAAACGGGTAACGCTTTTTACGATAACATTTACCCCGTTAATGAACGTGCGGACGGCTCACTCATCAAAGGTACGATTACAAGCAGTAACACATTGTTTGTTAATCCGTTTGACGTGAAAATTTATCTATTTTCAGTAACAAAACCAAGAAAGTAAAATGCGGCAAAGGGTATATTTATATAACGTTGTAGTTGACAATACGTATGAAAGTAAGCACGATAGTATCGTGCTGCCTACAAACGTAAAGAAAATTGTGTCTATATGTCCTAATCTTGTCAACGGTATGGGGTATATTTCTATTTTCAATGAGAAAACCAATGAGCAATTACTCAATCAAGTAATTGCTGCTGATGACAACGAGCATTGGAACGTTAAGAATATACCCGTCCTGAATCTGCCCGAAGCCAACAATTTGTATTACACTCTACGCTTGATTGAGAGCGATTTGACAAAAGAATGTAGGCTCAAAGTCTACGTAACTTATTTAGAAGATTTGGAGGAACAATAAAATGGTTGACGTAGGTACATTAATACTAATCGAAACAGAAGCACGCAAGATAAAAAAATACAAAACCGTTGCGTGTCATATTGACGTAACAAGTCCGAATATGATTTTGGACTTGAACAAATACCTCTATATGTTTTGTAGCGAGGACGTTGACGCAAAAATACACACGAAAGTAGAACTTATTTCGGCGGATAATTACTACGCTTTCACTAAAAGAACATTGCAAGATGCAGATAGTTCTCAGTTCCAATTCTTTACCGAAGAAATGGAGATAAAGGTATCAAACTACGGCAAGGAAGGTGAGTTTATACCGTTCAGGTTGGAGTTTATGAAGATTATTCCCGAAACTTAAAAACAAAGAAAAATGGCAATTCCCTCAGTAGTAGCAACGTCATTGTTGCAAGATAAAGAATTTCGTGATGATGTAAGGGCGGGCGTAAAAACTACGTCCTCCGTTGCATTAAAAGTGTTAAAGGGTGTCGGTATATCAATCGGCGGCGTTATTTTGTTTTTTGTCGGCAAAAAAGTCTATAAAAACATAAAAGAGCGTATGGAGGCTAATAAAGCAATGAAAAATCAAACAAAAGGGCTTGACGATAAAAAAATAACAAAAGCCCCTGAATGGTTCGATTTACGAATAGATGAACTGAAAAAAGCAATGGAACTTACCGTACCTTGCTATGGAGAATCTACTCGTAATTACAACGCCAACACGATTTTGAGTATTATTAACGCTTGCGGTAATCAGCACGATTGGTTGTATTTATGCCAAAAATTTGGCGTACAAACAGGCAAATTGAAAAGTATTACAGGAAGCGAATCCGATACAGAGCCGAGAACTTTGATACAATGGTTAGGCTATGACGATAGCGGCGATATAGCAAAATATAATTCTGCTTTGCAAGCAAAAGATGTACCTGCAAGCGGAATGATAACACAATTAAACGGTTTAGGCAAGATAAAACTCGGTAAGAGAGTAAAAAAGATGATGAAAAAAGCGAAAAAACTTGCTAATCCGAAAAATGCGTTTAAGGCGTTGAACCCGAAAAATGCTATGAAAATTGTAAAATGAAAATGAAAACGTCAGCGAAAATAGCGGTAGGTGTCTGCATTGCGGCTGCGGTGTTTGTCAGTTTTCGGTTTTATAAGAAAAAGAAATCAGACAAACAGTCCGAAGTCGCTATTGAAAGTAAGGTTGTTGTAAGTTCCGCATTAATAACAGATGAGCAAACAAAGAAATTGCAACAAAAACTCAATGAGTTTATTTATGGCGACGGCAACGGCAAATTTGGAAGCACGATTACAACAAGTGCCGTAAAAGTAGCATTTGCACTTACAGATTTACGTACCAATGCGGGCGGATTAATCGCTGTTTCAGGTAGATACGACAATCATACAAAGACCGCTGTAAAAGCCTTACAAACGTATCTTAACACCGTCAGAAACCTGAATTTACAGGAAAACGGCGTATATGACAAAGATACGGACAAGGCTACGGGGTGGAAAATTTTGAACTAACAAAACTATGAAAAAAGGCGTAAAAATAGCACTCATTTCAACGGCGTTTGTAGCCGCTTTGACAACGGGAATAATTCTGTGGAAACGCAAGAAAAAAACGGTTGTAAAGGCTGTTACGGACGGTAAAGGCAACACCGTTCAGTTGAACGAAATACAATCCGCAATTTTGACAGAAGCAACAAAATGGGTAGGTGTAAGGGAAATCGTTGAAAATAAAGGTTTTGAAAACAAGGAGTTTCAGAATAAAATAACCGCTAATGCGGGGTGGGTAAAAAACGAAGCCTACTGCGCTGCGTTTGTCAAAATGGTACTTGTCGAAGTTTCAAGCGGTAACGCAAAAAAATTTTTCAAACAAAACGCTTCAAAAGGTTCATTGCTGACGTGGCAAAATCTTTCAAAAAGGAATGAATATACCGAGGTAATTAAAGTACCCGAAGC
>JAEEXW010000063.1 GCA_016287995.1 Bacteroidales bacterium | reverse complement strand
AAAATCAAAAGCAACGGTAAATATTATAAGTATGCTTTGCAACTTGATAAAGCAATCCACAGCAGGATTATGAAATGCTTTACGATTGCAAGAGAACTGCTTATGGGGCTTGACAATGCTTTGGAGGCGGCTGTATACATCTCGTCGGCAAAAAATGACTCAAACGATAAACTTATTTTGCAGGACACGGATTTCGACAAGTTTTTTTATTGTTTCCGCTTGATAAGAAACGTTGACGCATTTTACGATGAGAAAAAAATGATGGAGACTTATCAGATTTGCAAGACTGACAAAAAAGACATTTTGGAGCCGTTTGTAAGGGCGTGGATTGACCAAAAAAATGCTGATTTACAAATTGATTTTGAGACTGCAAAAGAGTTTGTATCAAAGGGCAGGGATTTTCCGCTGTTTGTTAATCTCGACATTATGGCAAAACGCTCCGGAATCGAAATCGACGAAAAAAACATCATCAACGATATTGACGACAACGGTCTGAAAATCATCATTTATTCACTTATCCGTGCAAAATACGAAGGTATTTACATGTCGGAGGAGGAGAGTTGCAAAATCAACAAAGCCAATGTTTTGGAATACAACGACACCTTTAAAATTACGGTGGAACTTTTGAAAAGTCTTTACGTCTTAAAACGTGATGTCAACCGTTTTACAAACACGATGATTAAGGCTCATACGGCGGGCGTGAAAATCAATTTTTCGATGACCGATTTGTATTCTTTGTCGGACGACCAATTTGATATTTTAGTTTCCAACATTATAAAGGCTTCTGACAAGGGAATCAGTATCGACCAAAAGGACTTAATCCGTCAGAATATTCAGGGCAACGACATTGCGCAACTCGTTAAGGCTCTGATAAAAGCAAACGAGTACGGCTTGGATTTGACCCCCGACGAACTTATGAATTACATGAATCATACGCACTGCGATGTCGTAAAATTTGTTAAGGCCTATAATTTTGCGGTTAAAAATAATCTGCCTTCGGAAGACGGAACTCCTTTGTCGAAAGACCATTTGGTGGAATATTCGCGTCCGAATGCCGATTTGTTTGATTATGTTCAGGGATTGAAAAAGGCAATTGACATAAAAGCGATGGTGGAAGAGTCGAAAAAAACGGGTGGAAATGATGGTCTTGTTTCCGATTTGGGAATCACTTACCCGAATTTGAAACGTCATTTTATGAAATTCGGTTCAGTACTCGGTGCTATCGGCGCAACGATAGGTGCTTATCAGCAGGGCTTGCAGATGAGTTTTCCGTTGGCCTCGGCAATTTGCGCTTCCGAAGAGTTTGATTTGGGGTCAGCCGTCTATTGGGCGCAAACTCCTGAGGTTATGAAAGTTAAGCCGGAGATAACTTGTCTTAGCAAAAACGGCGTTCAAGTAACTCCAAAAATTAACGTAACGGTGCGTGGAAAATTGGAACTTATTTTTGACGGTTACGACCTTGATGTTTTGTTTAAGCGTATTAACGAGGCTGTTACTATGGAGTTTGGCTTGGCTGCTGATTATGAGGAAATTATGAAAACCTTGCCGCAAATTTCTCAAAACGTATTGAACCGTATAAATGAGGAAGATAAACAGAAGGAAATCAAAACAAAATACGTCAGGGAAAAAGAATTGAATGAAATTTCGCGTTACGAACTTCTTGATGTTAACATTTATGATTTGGTTATAGGTCAGAATGTTAAGGCAGAACTTGAACTTCGTCAGGCTCAAATTGAATCGGAAATGCGACGTCTAAAAGCCGAGGCTGACCGTGCAAAAGCCGAAGCGGACATCCGTATCGCAATGGTTCAACAATATAAAGAAGGTACGAAACCGAATTTTAACGAACTCCACAAAGCAAATTTGTTGGAAGACAAGAAGGCGGAAATTGTTTCCGGTTACGAATCTTAAAAAAGAAAAATGAAAAAAATGAAAAAATATTTGTTCGCTTTATTTTTGTTTTTTGTAACATTCTTTTTTTCAGAGTGTTATGATGATAGCGATTTGTATGTTCAGCAGCGTGAGGCAGAAATTCGTGCTCAAAATGATGAACTTCAAGACGATGTTATGGATAATACTTCTCCCGAGGGCGGCGTGGCTTTTTGGGACGGTTTTTTGATAATTGTCATAACGATAGGTCTTGCGGGCTTAATTGTATGGTTCTTTATTTCGATGGTGCCGCTGAAATTGTGGTTCAACGCCAAACTTTCAAAAGTTAACATTTCGTGGTGGCTTTTGATAAAAATGCGTTGGCAGAATATTCCTCAGGCAAAAATTATCAACCTTATGATTACTGCGAAAAATGCTAAATTGGATCTTGACTTGCCGCTTTTGATGCAGTATTATTTGGCAAAAGTGGATTTGGAAGTGGTTGTGGCAACGATGATTCGTGCTTTGGCGGCTAACGTTAAAGAGATAAATTTTGAGGATATGGCAAAACTTTATCTCAAAAAAGTGGACGTCGGCGCGATTATG
The DNA here is from genome assembly GCA_016287995.1 of Bacteroidales bacterium. Taxonomy (GTDB): domain Bacteria; phylum Bacteroidota; class Bacteroidia; order Bacteroidales; family UBA3824; genus UBA3824. Next base: position 8,110 of record JAEEXW010000063.1, on the reverse strand, counting down.
CACGCACACATCAACGCTATGAATGCCGGTATAAAAACTACGATTCCAGAACTTTCGGAGTTTTATTTGGCGGGCGGTAATGTCGGCGACCTTATAAAAGCCAAAAACATTGCCGACAACTCAGGTTTCAAAGATGACTTAACGCTTGACCGTCTAAAAAAGCACTATCTTGGAGGCGGTAACCTCAAAAAGACGATTGAGGCTTATATTTCAGCGCGGAAAGCGGGTTTGGAGGATTTTACATTTGAAGATATTTGCGCGATAGACCTTTCAAATTTGGACGTTTTGGAGTCTATAAAATCGGCGATAAACCCGATAGTTGTAGAGACTGACGGTGTTCGCGGTATAGCCCGCGACGGTGTGGAACTTACAATGAAAGTGAAAGTTACGCTCCGCAGTCATATCAAAAATATTATCGGTGGTGTGAGTGCTGACACAATGTTGGCGCGTGTTAACGAGGGACTTGCTACTCAAATCGGTTTGGCTCAGAGCCACACGGAGATTTTGCAGAATCCTTTTTTGGTTGCCGACAAGGTTGAAAAATCCAATCTGAGCGAAAATTCGGCTTTTGAGATACTTTCAGTTGACGTTTCGGACATAAAAATCGGCAATGATGTCGGAGCGGCGTTGAAGGTTGCCCGTGCGAAAGCGCAGGTTGAGGCGGCGAAAGCGGAGTTGATTTTAGCGGAAGAAAAGGTTCAAAAAGCGATGGCCTCTGCGTTTTTGGACGGTAATATTTCGGTTCAGGAGTACACCGACATTAAAAACAAGGAAGCCGACACTCTCATGCGTAAAAGTCTTGCAAACGTTGACGAAACAGGTCAGCATTTAGTCAAGTCCGAGGAGGGTAAAGATAGCGGAAACGAAGAGACAAATTAGAATTAAACAAAAAAATAATTCATTCCAACATTTTGACAATTAGTCAATTAAATTATTTGACAGCACATACGTCAAGAAAATAATGCAAATAAAATGTCATAATTCAAAAAAAATATATTTATATTTGCGTATTGTTACACTAAAAACCTGATATTGAAATGGGATTTTTAAAAGATTTGTTCATAGGAAACGAGGACAAAGAAAAAGAAAAGGAAAAGGCGACACCTCAGACAGCACAGCCGCAACAGACTCTCGCTCAGTCGTATCAGTACTCTCAGGCTACGGCTCAGCCGCAGCCGATGGCTTCTGCACCGATTTCCGGTAGTCTGGCTCCCGACATTCTCGATATGATAAAGAATGTTATTGCCCAAAACAATTTGGAGGGCAACGACTATTATGAGTTTGACAAAATCGTTGAAAGTCAAGACTTCAAAAACGCAATTCCCGACGAAAGATCGAGGATAGTAGCGGCTTTTCACAGTCTCAGGGCACAGGATCCTGGATTTAGCAAACAGAAACTTGTGGAGAGTATTGATCATTACAAAAACGCCGTCAATGCCGAATATCAGAATGTTATGCAGGCATATAACGTCTCTGTTGACGAAAAAATCAGCAATCCTAAAAAACAGATTGACAGTCTTTTGGAGACTAAGGCAGAACTGATGCAGCGGCTCGTGGAATTGGACGACAAGATAAAGACTCTCGAAGCCGAAATTGCTCAAAATACTATCGCTCTAAATTCCAGACGCGCTGATTATGAAGTAACATTCAGTTGCGTTCTCAACGACCTTGAAAGTGAAAAACAACAATTAATTTCTATACTTCCATGAAAGAATTATCAGGAAAATCGCCGTGGGAAAAACCGGGCGGAACACTCGCAAAAATAACGTTAGTGGCAATGATTGCCGGAGCAGGTTATGCACTTTATAAATTTTTGCCTGACTTGATTGCTCTGACACAAAACCTTTTAACACTTACCGCTCTTGTCGGTGTGTTGGCTTTAATCTTTTTCTTGATTATGAACGATACGTCAAGAAACTTTTTCAAAAATCTTTATTTCGTGATAATGAGAAAGTTAACGGGATTAATCGTAGAAATTGACCCAATCGCTATCGTCAAAGGCAAAATCAAAGATATGAAAAACCGCCTTGTTAAAATTGAGGAAGGGATCACCAAAATGCGCGGTCTTCACGTTAAAAACGAAAAAGCATTGGAGGCTAATAAAAGGGATTTGGAAGAATCTCTAAAAAAACTTCAAATCCTTCAAAAGCAAAATAAAATGGAAGAAAGCGGACTTCTTCAACGTCATATTTCGCAACTTGACGAAAGTGTTAAAAAGCGTACTTTGAATTTTGAAAAGTCTAAACAGATGATTGACATTTTAACAAAAGTCAAGAAATCGGCAGAAATCAAGGTCAAATACACTGAGGAAGAAATTAAACTCAAAGAAGAAGATTACGAACTTATGAAGGCTAATCATAAGGCTCTCAGTTCGATAAAGTCGCTTATTAATCCTCAAACCGATGATGCTTTTGACATGGCGATGGAAAAAATGGACACCGACATCACGCTTTACATCGGCGAAATGGACGAATTTTTGGAAAGCGGTGTTATCGACGACATCAACCTCGATAATGCTCTTAGCAGCGTGAAATCGCAAGCGATTTTGGACAAATACAATAAAGGCGGTTTTGACGCAATTCTTGGTGAACACAAAGAAGCGTTGAAACTTGACAGTAATTTAGGAAAACTTCAAGAATCATCAAATAAACTAAGTAATAAATATTTTTAAATCATGGCATTAACAAAATTTGCAAAAGCATTAATAGGCGTTGTCGGAGTAGGCGCAGTAGCGGGCGGCTTGTACGTTGCGGGACAAAAAGGTCTCGGTGGCTCTGACGGCGACGTAATCACAATAGGCACAAATACTTACGCCGGTTTCTTACCGTTTATGTATCTTAACAACGGTGCTGACCCTAACGAAGATTGTATTCTTTACAAAGATTACGGTCTTAAAGCAAACATCATTGTTCAAGATGATTTTGCTGCCGGACGTTCTGCTTTTAAATCAGGCGATATTGACCTTATTTATTGTACAGCAGACGCACTCGGCGTTGAAATGTCAAGAGGCTCAGATATGAACGATGCTAAGTTCATCAACATCAGCAATTGGAGCCGCGGTGCTGACGCTATTGTTGTTAACTCTAAAATTAGAACCGTTGCTGACCTTAGAGGAAAGGTTGTTGCGTGTTCAGAGGGTACAGCGTCCAATACGTTACTTATTAACACGTTGGAAACCAACAATATGAATTATAGCGAGATTAATACCTCATCTTCTGTTGACCCGGACAAAGTAAACTTGAAAATTGTAGCAAGCGGTTTGGATGCGGCTTCAATTTTCAAAGCGGGACAATGCGATGCGGCTGTTGTTTTCTCGCCTGACGACCAGGATATTGTTAGCAGTGTTCCTGGTTCTAAGGTGTTGATTTCTACCAAACAAGCCTCGTCAATTATTTGTGACGGACTTATTGCAAAGCAAAGTTACATCGAAAAAAACAGAGAAAAAGTTACGAAACTTCTTTCAGCCCTTTTGTATGCTAACTCTCAGATGAACAACAATCCGAGTGCTGTTAAACAGGCTGCTAAGGCCTTTGCAAAGGCTTATCAAGTTGATGAAGATTTTGTGATTGACGGTTCGCAAAACATTTATTATGCAACTTTGGAAGACGAAGCAAACTTTTTCGGTCTTACCACTTGTACAAGTTGCGTGAAAGGTGAAGAACTTTACAACAAAATGGCAGGTACTTACGAAGGTCTCGGACTTTGTAAAAATCCGTTGCCTTGGCAAAAAGTTGCTGACGGTTCAATTATCGAATCTCTTTTTGACAATCCTTCTCAGGTAAAAGGCGATCAAAAAGCCGAAAAAGTTAAAGAGTTTACCGAGGTAAAAGCCGTTGAAGTAAAAGAAGAAGAAAAAATTTCTAACAAAAGCGTTTCTGTTGAATACGATATAAATTCGGATGTTCTTAATCAAGGTGCAAGAGATCTTATTGCAAGAGAATTTGTACCGATTGCAAAACAGTTTTCAGGCGCAAGAATTATGATTGAAGGTAACACTGACAATACCGGTAGTGCTGCTTTGAATCAGGATCTTTCATATCGTAGAGCGTTGAGTATCAAGAATTTCTTGGTGAAAGAGTACAAGTTTGACCCCAACAGGTTTATCGTTGTGGGCAACGGTTCTCAAAAAGCAATTGCTGCCGGTTCGCAAGGTTCAGACCCAAGATACAGAATGACAGAGTTTAAACTTGTTGCAAAATAATTAATAATTGACAATTAGCAATTGACAATTGACAATTAATTTGTCCATTGTCAATTGTCCATTGTCAATTTTCAATTAATAAAAGTATGGCTGTATTAAAAGAATTATTTAAATTAGGTGGTGATGATTCATCATTGTCAAAGACAACGAAAATTATTATCGCCGTTTCAGGAATGTTTTTAATTGCTATTCTTTGGCAGGTTGTCTGTTCGTTGGAACTTATTCCTGAAAAAATATTGCCTTCTCCGTTAAAAGTTTTGGCAAGTTATTCGACATTAATTTCTGATTACGATATGTTTGCAAACGCTTGGTATTCAATTAAATTGAACTTAATGTCGTATTTTTGGGCAATTTTGATTTCGTTGCCGGTAGGATTTTTTATTTCTCTCTTTCCGATTAACAATTTGATTATTGGAAAATACATTAATTCAGTGCGTTATTTGCCGATTCCGGCGATGTCAGGAATTTTTATTGCGATTTTCGGCTTGACTTTCGGCATGAAAGTTTCCTTCTTAACGTTTTCACTTTTGATTTACATTCTTCCTGCCGTTGCAAACAAGGTAAACGACCTTCAAAATCCGACAAATGACAAGGATTATGTATATCTTCAAACGATTAAAACTCTTGGCGCAACGCCTTGGCAATCTTTCAGACACGTTTATTTCCCGTATGTAACAAGAACTATATCTCAGGAAATCATTACTTTAACAGGTATAAGTTGGAGTTACATTGTTATCGTTGAAATGCTTTACAAAGACGGTAGCGTTTCTGGAATTGGTGCACTCATTCAAAATATGACGCGTATGAGCCACATGCCGGAGGTCTATGCACTTCTGATTTTGGTTATTGTTATCGGTATTTGTCAGGATTTGTGCCTGAAATTTATTGATAAAATATTGTTTCCTTCAAAGTACAACCGCAAAAGATTATTCTAAATGTTTGAAAATTTAACACAACAAAATACGCCGCAACAACAACCTGTTAAAAATGAGGCACAAACAATAATTGCAACTGCTGAAACAAATAAGGTTGATATTTTCAATTTGAGTAATGTTAATTTGAGTTTTAAGACTTCAAGCGGAGTTTTTACTCTTTTTGACAATTTTAATCTGCGGATAGAGGATATTCCTGGCGAGGGACAGTTTGTGAGCATTCTTGGTGCATCGGGCAGCCGCAAGTCGCAGATTTTGAAGTTGTTATCGGGTCTTAACAAACCTGATTCAGGCAGCATAAAATTTTACGGCAAAGAGATAGATTCTTCTCATCATATTCCGATGGTTTTTCAGCAATATTCAGCATTTCCGTGGATGACGGTTTTGGAAAATGTGATGTTACCGTTGAAACTTAAAAATATCCCGGAAAAAGAGGCTCAGGAGCGTGCTTTGGAAATGTTGCGCATTGTTGGTCTTGAAGACCAAAAAGACAAGTGGGCACAATATCCTGCACTTTCAGGCGGTCAGTTGCAAAGGGTTTCGATTGCCCGCAATTTGGTTGATAAGACGCAGGTTCTTTTACTTGATGAGGCAACCTCTGCGCTGGATATTTTCTCAAAGCGTGAAATGCAGAAAACGCTTTTGGACGTTTATTATAATAGTGATTTAGACCCGACTATAATCAACGTTACGCACGATATTTCAGAAGCGGTTTATTTGTCGAACAGAATAATAGTTTTGGCCGCTAATCCGTGTAGGATTTATGCCATTAAAAATATTTCGTTCGGACAAGGCCGCCGCACAGAAAAAATCCGCGAAACACAACAATTCGCTGAATACGTCAGAGAAATAGAACGGCTGATGGATGAGGTGAATAAGAAATAAAAGGAAAACTAAATATGCCTTATAGATAATTTCATAGGGCATATTTTTTATTTTTTGATAAAATCTTCCTCCATAAGATAGACTCTGACATAAAGCCTGAACCCTGCATTGGGTTTTATTCCAAACCCTATTACACTGTCGCAATGGTACACAATGCCTATTTCTTTTGCTTGTGCGGCGAATTTGTTCAGTTCGGGCTCCTCAAGTTCTAAGGTAATAGGCAATAGACTATTACAGTCATTGGCTTTCACAAGGTATTCTTGTCCGTTATAATTACGTATATACAGGTTGTACTTTATATATGGAATACGAGAATGAACAACCGACAGCACTCTGAACATCAACGGATACAGATGTACTGCCATTTTCAAGCAAATTAATTCATAAAAATTTGTTCAATCATTGCATTTTAGATAAATTTGTGTCATTATTTTTTAACGATAAAGGATAAATTATGGACGACACTATCCGCGAAAAAAAAATCTACCGCGTTACGCTCAAAGGCAGCGCGGTGAATGTGGTTTTGCTGGTGTCCAAATTTGTGGCGGGCATCGTGGGCGGGTCGGCGGCGATGATTGCCGACGCGGTGCACTCGTTGTTGGACTTTCTGACTGATTTTGTGGTGGTTATATTCGTGAAACTCAGCGCAAAACCGCAGGACGAAGACCACGATTACGGACACGGCAAATATGAAACATTGGCGACGGCTTTCATCGGAATTTTGCTGTTTTTCGTGGGCGCGATGATAATGTACAACGGCGCAATGAGCATTTACAGCGCATTCAAGGGCGAAGTTTTGCCCGTGCCGGGGGCTGTGGCGTTGATTGTTGCATTGATGAGCATCGCACTCAAAGAATGGGCGTACAGATTCACCGTAAAGGTTGGCAAAGAAGTTGATTCACAGGCTGTTATTGCAAACGCTTGGCATCACAGGACAGATTCATTTTCATCGGTTGCAACGGCGGCGGGAGTTGGCGCGGCACTGATTTTGGGTGAAAAATGGGCGGTCTTAGACCCCGTTGCGGCGGTTTTGGTGAGCGTTTTCATCATAAAAACCGCATACGATTTGATATGTCAGTCAGTGGGCGAACTATTGGAAAAAAGCCTTCCGCCCGACGTGGAGGAACGCATCATCAAAATTGCAGAATCTGAGCCGGAAGTTTCAGACATTCACGGACTTAAAACCCGTCGCATCGGCAGCCGCATCGCCATTGAAATGCACCTCCGTATGCCCGGCGACATCTCTCTCTACCACGCGCACTGCCACGCCTCAAACATCGAGGACGCCCTCAAAAACGAGTTCGGCTCCACAACGCACATATCATTGCACTTTGAACCCCAAAAAATTGACGGAAAATATTGCAATCCTGATGAGATGTTGTGAATGTTCTTTATTTTTCATATATTTGCGTCATAAAATTTAAAACAAAATACAATTATGCCAGGATACAATAACGACAAACGTACAAAACTAATAGACACCTTCCGCGACACCCTTGATTACATCAACGAGGAGGAAGAGCTCTACGACTGTATCGAATACAGCAAGCGCGAGACCGAACTCATTAAGGCTGACGAATACTACGACCTTGAAACTCCTAACCGTGCAGGCAACATCAAAGTAACGCAGTCAAAATCGCTTGAAGCCGCAATGCGTTACGCCGAAGACGAGGCAAACAGCGAAAAAATCATCGCCGTGCTCAACTTTGCATCAGCCGTCAACCCCGGCGGTGGCGTGGAGCGTGGCGCAAGCGCACAAGAAGAAGACATTTGTAGGTGTTCAACTCTATTCCCAGTGCTCACTCAGCCGAGTCTTGAAATGGATTTCTACGAACCTAACCGCAAAGCTCACAATCCGCTTCACACCGATGACATCATTTATTCACCAGACATTGTGATAATCCGCAACGATGACGATATTATGGAGCGTCTCGATTCTGACGAATGGTGCAAGGTTGACATCATCACTTGCGCCGCGCCCGACCTTCGTCCGCCGAGACAAGACCGTTTTCGTCCCAGCATAAAAACAGAGCCGGTCAAAATCACCAGCGCCGAACTTTACGAACTTCATCTTTCGCGAGCACAGCACATT
>JAEEXW010000062.1 GCA_016287995.1 Bacteroidales bacterium | reverse complement strand
CCGAGTTCGGGATCGTTAGGATTGGTGTACGTGTAGTTGTAATTATAGTTTGACTGTGCAACCGAAGATGTTACACTGTTAACAGATTTTGACCTCGTAAACGTATACGATGCCGAAAGACTGAGACCAGAATTGAATTTTTTGCTGCCTTTGATTGAAAGACTCGTTGAATAACCTCTGCTTGTGTTGTCAAGAAGGTACATATTTGAAAGTTTGCCGTAAGGTGTTACGGGTTTTTCAAACGTGGGACGGTTGTCAAAATCAATATTCAATACATCATTAACGGTTTGACCAGTCATGTGCCTTGTTAAATCTTTATAAACCACATCGTTAACAACTTTTGAAAGCAACCATTCTGCCGTCCAATCAATTCCGCCTAAGTTAAAGTCAAAAGCAAGATTGAATTTAACGCTCTGTGCAAATTTGAAATCGTCAGCAAAAACGTTAACAATTTGATTTCCTGCTGCTTTGAGATTTTCGTACATAGGTGCTTGATTGTAAGGGTCTAACATAAACACGCCTGTTGCAGGATTGTTGACATTATATGTAATCAACTGAATACCAGTGTTTGAAAAATTGTTTGAAAGCCATACAAACGGTATTCTGCCGGTAAAAACTCCGATTCCACCGCGTACTACGAAATCACCGTTGTCGTCAAGATCGTATCTGAAACCAAAACGCGGAGACCACAATGGATTGCTGCTGAGTTTATGATTGGTTTTCACACTCCAACCCGTTTGCTCTGCATATTCATTGAACTCTTTGTTTTCTTCGGGAGTGTCAAAGAACAACGGAACGTCAATTCTCAAACCGAAGGTAATGTCAAAACGGTCTGAAACCGTAACTTTGTCTTGAACATAAAAACCGAGTTCTGCCGCTCCAAACTGAGCCGCCCAACGTTTGTCGCCTGTTACACTTTCGTCTGCCATACAAAAGCGGTATTGTTTAAGACCTTTGGGATTTGTACCGTCAGCAAAATCATAAAAGTTTTGCGGCGAAGAGAAATAATACGAGCCGTATGCGTCTTGGATAAACAAATTTCTGAATTTATAAAACTCATTGTGCGTTCCAAATGTTACAGTATGTTTGCCGGCATACAAAGTAAGATTGTCCGTTATCGAGTAAACGTCTTGATCGAGTTCGTTTGCTGTTGACGAACGTTCCGTTCCGAAAGCAACATTACCGCTACCTACGTTGCTGATTTGAATATAAGGAGCAATTCCGTAAGGCTCACGATTGTCTCTTACGCGAACGTAAGAGGTTTTAAGTTCGTTAGAAACTTTGTCAGAAAAACGGCTTTGAAGTTCTGCCGCCAAAGTGTTGGTTTTTGAAACAAAATCGTATGCGTAGTCAGAAGCGTCAAGATACGCAGCCGTACTTTTGCCGCTGAGTTTTTTAGCACTAACCATACGCCAACTTACTGAGGCTTTGTGTTTTGTACTGATGTTCCAGTCAAGTTTCAAACCTGCTTTGTCTGATTTTACATAGTTATCGGGGTTTGAAAAATCTCCCGTATAACCTTTTGATTGAAGGAATGAAAGAATTTTTTGTGCTTCTTCGGCATCCACTTTTGAAGCCGTAGAGCCGATTCCGTAATTGTTTGGATATGTTTTGTCTGAATGTTCGTAGTTAGCAAAGAAGAAAAGTTTGTTTTTGACAATCGGACCGCCGAGGGTAAAACCTGCGCGGTATTCCGTCTCGTCTTCGTATTTGTCGCTGTTTTCGCCGTTCATCATTTCGTAACGTTTACCGATAAGGCTCTGGTTGAGACCGTCAGCGTAAACCGTTCCGTGAAGAACGTTTGTACCTGATTTTGTAATAGCGTTGATTGCACCGCCTGTAAAACCGCTCTGACGCACGTCAAAAGGCGCAACGCTTACTTGAATCTGGTCAATGGATTCCATCGAAATAGGCTGAGCACCCGCCTGACCGCCGTTAGAGCCGTTAGCAGTAAGACCGAAAACGTCATTGTTCATTGCGCCGTCTACTTGAAAAGAGTTATAACGGTTATGAACACCTGCAAAACTGATTGCTCCATTGTTGTTTGTTGCAATTTGTGGATTAAGTCTTGCCGCATCGGCTATTGAGTGAGAAATTGAAGGCATATTTTCAAGGTCTTCTGACGTTACGCGACTTGATGCGCCTGTTTTGTTGGCATCAAACTTGTTTTTTGCTTCAACAACAATTTCTTGAAGTTCTTTTGTTTCATCTTGAAGTGTAGCATTAAGTTTAAAAGTTTCTCCCAAAGAAAGATAAACTCCTTCCTGATTATAAGGCGACATTCCCACAAACTGAACCGTAACCTTATACGGGCCTCCGGGTTTCATGCCTTGCAGAAAAAACCTTCCGTCGGCGTTAGTAATTCCCGCATATTGCGAAGATGTTTCAGTATGGACGGCTATAATAGTTGCTCCCGGCAACGTTTCACCGTCAGGACCTATTACGACACCCGTCATCGAAGAAGTCGTTACCTGAGAAAAAACAGCATTTGAACACACTAATAAAATAAGTGTCAAAACTAAAAATTTGATTGTTTTCATTGTGCTAAAATTATATCAATTAGAAAGTGCAATATTAAAAATTTTTATGTTTTTTTTACATTAAATTTTCGTTGCTTTTAATACGTATTTTTCGGAAAAATTACGTTTCAGGCTAACCATTGAAAATATCCAAATACGGTTTCATCCTAAAAAATCTGTTCCGGCTGTGTCCCGTAGTTTCTTCCAAAATATTTTCTTTGACAAAATCTTTTACCAAATCGTTGGCGGACTTGTAACTCAAAGAGCATTTTTCCATAACTGATTCAATGCTGACTGCCGGTTTTTCCAATAGTGAGTGAAAAAGGATTACACCATTAGACGCCCTTCTGCCGAAAATACTGCGTATTGTATTTTCGGTGTCTTCTTTGAATTTCAAAATTTTGGACAGTGTATCAACCGCCTCACACGAGGTTTGCTGTATTCCTACCAAAAAGAATTTGATCCATTGTGTCATTGCACCTTTATCTTTTACTTCCGCAAGATTTTGATAATAAAGGCTTTTGTGTTTTTCAAAAAATGCAGAAAGATACAAAAGCGGCTTTCCGAGTATGCCTTTGCTGACGAGATAAAGCGTTATTAAAAGGCGTCCGATTCTGCCGTTGCCGTCCAAAAACGGGTGAATAGTTTCAAACTGATAATGAACGATTGCGATTTTTATTAAATCCGGCGTACCGTCATCTGCGTTTATAAAATTTTCCAGATCGCTCATCAGAGAATTTAAAAGCGAGTGGTGCGGCGGAATGTAACGGGCATCAGCAAGGCTTGCACCGCCTATCCAGTTTTGGCTTGTGCGGTATTCGCCCGGCATTTTATACTTTCCCCTGACATCTTGCAATAGGATTTTGTGCGTGTTTTTTATAAGACGGCTCGAAACAGGAAGTTTGTCAAGTTGCTCTATGGCTTCGTTAATTGCTGAAATGTAGTTGTTTACCTCTTTCCAGTCATTCTTACGTTCTTCGCTGATTTCCTCAACAGGCATAAGGGCTTCGTCGATTTGTGTTCTTGTCCCTTCTATGCGGCTCGAAACCACAGCCTCTTTTGCGACGTGCATTTGAATAAATAAATCAATGTTCGGAACAAGCCTCGAAAACGAGTTTAATTCGCCGAGTTTAATTGCCGCTTTTTCTAAGAGGCTGTTTATTTCGGGAGAATTGCAACTCCAAACATCGTTTATTTTTTCCGGAACAAAGTATTTGTATCCACAGTTTTCCTCGTAATGTCCGGGATTAAAATTTTCTATATTCATTTTTTTACTTTTTCAAGTCTGTATTTTACTTTTCGACTTAAAAGTAAAATAACAAAATTCTTATTTTACTTTTCTACAATAAAGAAAAACTTATTTTACTTTCCGGCTCAAAAGTAAAATAAAAAAATGATTTTTTTGCTTTTGTTTTTAAAAAATATTAATTTTATTGCTGTAAATTTTTATAAGACAAAAAAAAATATTTACTTTGCACCCTGAAACTATATCGGTATGTCATTGAAAAAATTAGTTAACAAAACAATACCGTATCTTGAACCTTACGATACGTGCAAAAAGGCCGTTGAGATAATGACCGCTTTTAAAGTGTCGAACCTCGCGGTTGCTAATTCTGCGGATAAAATGTATATCGGACTTATCTCTGAGGACGATATAGTAGACTTTGCCCCGAAAATGCCTATTATGGAAACGAATTGTCTTAAAAGGCTTTCTGTCAGCGAGGATAAACATATTTTGGAGGTTTTGGACATAGTTTCAAGTATGCGGATTTCGCTTTTGCCGGTCGTTGACGCAAAAGGAAAATATATCGGCGCATTAACTTACAAAAACATTATAGAAAGAATGGCAGAGGAAACTTCGGCTTCTATAAAAGGCGGAATTATCGAAATCGAGACCGATACGAAAAATTTTTCGCCGGCTCTGATTACCGGAATTTCCGAAAATAATTCGCTGAAAGTAATGAGCCTTCTTACCCGTCCAAAAGACATAGAAACAATGAGGGCAATCATAAAACTTAACGGTCAAGATACCACAAGCGTGATTCAGGGGCTCGAAAGACACGGCTATAATGTCAAAAACGTTTATCAAGGCGATAGTAAATATTCCGAAATGCTGGAAGAAAGATACAATGCCCTTTTGAGTTATATGAACGTTTGAAAAAAAATTAACAAAAAAAATTGATTTTTTATTTGTTAGAATAAAAATTTAACCGTAAATTTGCAGACCGAAAAAAAACGTTTTTTCGGATTAACAAAGTAACTTAATTTTAAAACATATTTTAAAAACATAAATCAAATGAAACGCACATTTCAACCATCAATTAAAAAGCGTAAACACAAACACGGTTTCAGAGAGCGTATGAAAACCGCTAACGGTAGAAAGGTTTTGGCCGCAAGACGCAAAAAAGGTAGAAAAAAACTTACTGTATCCGATGAGGCTACTTGTAAAGGTCATTATCACCACAGCAATCATGACAACCACATGAATACAAAACCTTACGCAAGAAAAAAATAGGAAACTGAGAAGAAAATTTTTTCTAAAAAAACTAAAAAGCCCTCAATTCACAAGCGGGATTGGGGTTTTTTGATTTGTAGAATTAATTAAATTGTTAGAGAAAAACTAAATGGCAGCATTACAATCTATCAGAAGCAGGGGCAAACTTATTGCAATATGCGTAGGTGGTGCCTTGCTCGCTTTTGTATTAGGCGATTTTATCAATTCCGGTGCAACGATTTTCGGTGCTTCTCAAACCAAAATCGGTGATATTAACGGCACTTCAATAGATTATAACGAGTTTATGGGCAGAGTTGAACAAAGGGAAACCTTTATGAAACTCGCTACCGGCAGAAGCACTCTTGACGCACAGACCTCAGACGAGGTTCGCGATTATTGTTGGGAGCAGGCTGTAAGAGAAAACACTATCGGCAAATTTCTTGAAAAACAAGGCATTCAGGCAACTGACGATGAATTGGTTTATATGATAGAAACGGGTAACGTTACCCCGTTTATGCGTCAGGCTTTTGCTAATCCCGAAACGGGAATGTTTGAGCCTGCAAGGGTTAAGGCATACGCGGCTCAAAATGATCCCGAAAGCCGTTTTATTTGGCGTAATTTGGAAAACGAACTCAAAGATTCACGCGAATATGTAAAATACATTTCAATGGTTTCTGCGGGACTTTACGTTACAAACGCCGAAGTTGAAAACGAATTTAAAAACCGCACACACATTTCCGATTTCAAATACGTTGCTTTGCCCCTTTCAGAGGTTAAAGACGAAGAAATTTCGGTTACCGATGCGGCTTTGAAAGATTATTATTCAAAAAATCAGAACGCATTTTTCCGCTTACAAGAAAGCCGCGATGTGGCATACGTAAGTTTTGACGTTATTCCCACAAAAGAAGACTCTGCTGTTATCAGAGAAAGCGTTGAAAAACTTAAAGTAGGTCTTCAAGAAGCAGAAGCCTCTGAGGTTCAAGATTTTATCAATTCGCGTTCTAATACTCCGTATAGCGATTACCACTACAATCAGGGTGAAATTCAAAATGTCGGTCTTGACGATATGATTTTCAACGGCGGCACACCCGGTATGGTTTATGGTCCGTATGTTGACGGCGAATTTTACAAAATAGCAAGACTTATTGACTTTAAGACTCTTGCTGACTCTGTAAAAGCATCTCACATACTTTTGGCGTTCAGAAATCCTGCTGATTCGCTTTCTGTAAAAGCAAAAGCGGACAGTTTGATGAACGTTTTGAAATCGGGCATTGACTTCGGCGCGTTGGCTGTTGCTAATTCGGAAGATCCGGGTTCGGCACGCGACAGCGGAAACTTGGGCTGGATTGTTGAGTCTACGCCTTTTATTCCTGAGTTCAAAAACGCTTGTTTTGAAACCGAAAAAGGCAAAACGACAATCGTAAAATCTACTTACGGTTATCATATTATAAAAGTTACTGACAAAACACAGCCTAAGAGAAAAGCCTCGGTAGGTTTTGTAAGCGTAGAAATCCGTCCGAGCAAACAGACCCGTTCGGCAGCATACGTTAAAGCGAGTGAGTTTGCGGGCAAAAACCGCACTCTCCAAGAGTTTGAAAAAGCAATTGAAGATGAGAAACTTATCCGCAGAATTGCTCCGAATTTGACTTCAAACACACGTCAGATTCCGGGTATAGAAAATTCACGCGAACTTGTACGCTGGGCTTTCGACAACGACAAATCAAAAGAGGTTTCTCAGATTATGGAGTTTGGCGACAGATACATTGTTGCCGCTTTGACAGGTGTTCATAAGAAAGGCATTTCAAGTTTGGACGCTGTAAAATCGTCTGTTGCCGCTCAGGTTGCAAACAGTTTGAAAGGCGACAAATTGGTTGAAAAACTTCAAGGACAGAGTGTTGACGGAGCAGCGGCTTCGCTCGGCAAACCGGTTCAGGAGGCTCACGCTGTCAACTTTGAAATGGTTCAGATTCCGGGCATCGGTTTTGAGCCGGCAGTAATTGCTGCGGCTTCGGCTTTGCAGTCAAATCAGACTTCCGCTCCTATAAAAGGCAACAACGCTGTATATCTCTTGCAGAATACTTCGTATACGCCTTCACAGGAGATTCAGCCGCTCAACATCACAACCGACAAAAAACAAATGGAAAACGAGTTGCGTTACAGAGCATCTTATCAAATCTCTACCGCAATCAATCAGTTAGTTAACATTGACGACAGAAGAGTTAAATTCTTCTAATAGGTCGTTTTATTAACAAATATAGTAATAAAGAGATTGTCCAATTTGGACAATCTCTTTTTTTTACCCATGGTCAAAGTCCATAAAATGTGTATTTTTAAGACTTTGACCAATGGTAAAAGTTGTCAAAATGTGTATTTTTAAGACTTTGACCATTGGTAAAAGTTATCAAAATATGTATTTTTAAGACTTTGACCATTGGTAAAAATTGTCAAAATATGTATTTTGTGGGTCTTTTCAACAAGTTTTTTTTAGAAATTAACTTTCAAAAGTAAAAAAATACATCAAAAATCGTCATTCAAAAGTAAAAAAATATATCAAAATTTGTTTTTCAAAAGTTAAATATGATTGTATTTTTATTTTAAAACAGCCTTATATTCCGTCCACCATTAGAAACGCCGCCCAATTATATGGAATGAAGGTGTGTTAAATTTTATACATTTAACATTTTTTATACATACATATATTGATGTTATAATTTTTTAATATTATTTTTGAAACATTTATTTTTCAATCTTAAATTTTAATTATTATGAAAAGATTCATTTATTTACTTGGATTTGTAGTTTTCGTATTCGGATCTTGCAACAAGGATTCCGAATTTTCAACAGAAAACAATACAGAAATCAAACCCGATGGTAAAGTTTCGGGTGAAATCATCACCAGCAATAAATATGAGGGATATATTCAAGCGTATGTTGATGCTGACTCCGTTAATGTTGGACAATGCACAAAATTTGACAATCTATGTCCTTGTATTTATTTCCACTTGGAAGGTATGGTATATGATTGGAAAGGACTTAGCGGTTATGACAATTATGCCCGTAAAGTTGGTGCGGAATTTTTTGTATATGACAAAGGTGTCGGTTCTTTACCATCTCACTACACTACTGCAAATAATGAAGTTCTTCCCGTCAACACGGACGAACTTTCCTCTATGGTAAGAGATAATGAGGCTCTCTACAAAAAGTACAGCGAACAACTCGGTGATACGACATATTCAAATACGCATGGTCGCCCTGTTCCTAATGGATTTAGGGTTATAGTCAATAAAATTTCTGAAATCAATGTTGTTTGCAACGAAGATTTCGATGCTGAACACCCAAAAGGTTCTTCTGTGTCAGATATTTTGACTTTTTACGGATCTACGCCTGTTGATTATATCAAAAGAGGATACAAATGGGGTGAGCGGAGTTTCGATAATTTACCCAAAGGTGTAAGTTATGTTTACGAACTGATTAAATGCAAAGCATCAGAAATAGCAGAAAAAAATATAGAGTTTTTTGATTACTATTTTTTCTTGAACTTTGAAAAACAGCCCGAAAACTCCGGTACATACACTTTTGATATAGTTATCAAGTTCACTGACAAAGAGTTGAAAGAAACTGTAACAATGCAGTTTTAATTACAACGCTAACAACAATAAAAAAGAACCGCAAATAAAAAACATTGCGGTTCTTTTTTTATTTGTCGTTTTTTTTAAAATTTTACTACTTTTTCAATGGGAATTTGTATGCTAAAAATCCCATAATTGCAGCGATTATTGCGGGGAATATCGAGAACAGCGACCAAATCATTGTCTTAACGCTGTCAGTTACAGAAGCAGGGTCGATAGTCTGATTTCCCATTTCGTCGGTAATCATAGTTGCACCGGCAACACCGAGCAAAGCCGCAATCATAGAACCCGAAACCGCGCCGCCGAGTTTCTGCGCCATTGTGCCGGAAGAGAAAATAAGTCCTGTTGACGATGTACCGTAAGTCTCTGTCGCATAATCCGCAACGTCAGCATACATAGACCACAAAAGCGGAGAATACAAGCCAACACCAACAGAAGTCAAAACGACAACCGTAATCATCAACCACATATAACTCTTGTCCATAGGAATAAGGAAGAACAAAACCGAGCATACAAGGCATATAAATGCCGAATATACAAACGCCATACGTTTTGAGCCGATTTTCTTTGTAAAGGCCGGCGAAATGCCGCCAAAAATCATACAGACAACCTCACCAAATGCCATAAATACCGTGTAATTGATTATAAACGAGCCAGTTGTAACGTCGCCTTCAAGACAGTACGTAAACATATAACTTGCCACTGCGTAACGGAAACCGTTGAAAAAGTTGGTACAGATTCCAATTGAAGTAAGATAAATCCACGGTTTGTTTTTGAAGAGGTCGCCAAACTGCTTGAAAGAGAATTTTTCAGCGCGTTTGGGTTTGAGACGTTCTTTTGTAAGAAGTCCGCAGGCAAGAGTCATAACGGCTGCTATAATTCCGAAACCTGCGCCTAAAACCGCATACTGATGCTGGTCTGAGCCTCCGACCATTTTTTGAAGGTACGGAAACGACAACAGCGTTATAAATCCCATGGCATACGCACCTACCATTCTAAAAGACGAGAACTGGTTTTTCTCGTTGTCATCGCTTGTCATAACGCCGAGAAGTGAGCCGTAAGGCACGTTTACGGCGGTATACATTGCCATCATAAGAAGGTAAAGCGTGTAGGCGTAAACCCTTTTGCCAGCCTCGCCGAAGTCAGGCGTGTAGAGCAGCAGCGCGAAAATAAGTCCGAAAGGTATCGCACCGATTATAAGCCACGGACGGTAGGTTCCCCATTTTGACTGCGTACGGTCGGCAAGCGAACCCATCAACGGGTCGGTTACAACGTCAAACATTCTCGCTACAAGCATCAGAACTGCCGCGTCAGCCAAAGACAATCCGAATACGTTGGTAAAATAAAACGGAAAAGCAATCGACATGATTTTCCACGTTATGCCGCCCGAAGCAGCATCGCCGAGCGCATAACCGATTTTTTCTTTTAATGAAGCCATCTTTTTTTAATATTAGTGTATTGGTTAAATTATCGCCCAAAGGTACATATTTTCATTTGTACGACAAAATGAAACGGCATTTTTTATAATGATTTTTTCCACCATTAATTTGACATCATAAAAAAAATATCTATCTTTGCCGTATACAATTCAACTTCTATATGGAACTACGAAAATTAGGAAATACAGGTCTCAACCTTTCGGCTCTTGGCTTTGGGGCTTCGAGCCTTGGCGGGGTATTCCACTCGCTAAAAGAGGCTGACGGAATCAAAGCGGTACATACCGCAGTAGACAATGGAATCAACTTTATTGATGTTTCGCCATATTACGGACACCTGAAAGCCGAAACCGTTTTGGGAAAGGCATTAAAAGAGATTCCCCGCGACAAATTTATCCTCTCTACAAAGGTGGGACGTTACGGCAAGGACGGAGTCAACACTTGGGACTATTCAGCAAAACGCGCTCACGACAGCGTTTTTGAGAGTATGAAACGTCTCAATGTGGACTACATTGACATTATCAACGTCCATGACATCGAATTTCAGGCTTCATTGCCGGGCGGACTACAAAAAATT
>JAEEXW010000061.1 GCA_016287995.1 Bacteroidales bacterium | reverse complement strand
AAATGGCTGATTACGACCTAATTGCAATTTTCCCGATTGGCTATCCCGCCGACAATGCGCAACCCGGTCCAAGGCATTTCACAAGAAAATCGGTGGACGAAATTGTTATAAAAAAATAAGCGGCGTTTTTCGGGTGTTGGGTTTACACCCGAATTTTTTAACGCATTTAATTCACCCCGATTTCCTTGCATAGTAGCAAAATCGTTTGTTTGTTAAGTATGAGAAAAAGAACAACGAGTGCCCATGCGATGACCCCCGGATAGCGTTCTTTTTGATTGAAACCGAGGTCTAATGCCGTGCCCGAAGATTTTTTTCTGCCCCATGATTTTTTTAGAAGTTGGGAAAATTTGTAATCTTTTTTGCCGAAAAAGCCTTCGCTGACAATGTTCAGCGACCAAAGTTCGTCCAAAAGAAGATGACTCAGATAACCGCAACTTACCGCAAACGAAATCACAAACTGCTCTCTGATGTTGAGTTTTGTTGTAGAGGCAAGCCATAACGAAATCAAAAAACAGAGTAGTAATGCTGGTACAGAATGAATTATGCCTCTGTGAGTTGTATGTGTTGCAAAAAAATCTTTTACGTATTTTATGACGAAAACAAAAACCGCCAACGGCACAAAAATTTTTAACGCCAAAACCGCTCCCGCAACGTGCATCCAATACAGCGACATCGCTGCCATAAAATACGCATTTACCCCGAAGACTATTTTCAGCGGGATTCCCGGCTCGGAGTCCATGTCGGGCAAAAACGAACCGATTACCGTTGCGAAAAACACTATTACAGCCATATAAGCATTCGGAATCAAATTCCAATTATACGAAATTATTGCAACGGCAAAACCCGTCGCAGCACCTACCGATACGTGGTTTTTGAAGTCTGCCATAATTATGATTTTTTTATTTCGTTAACTAATGAGGAAGGTTCGCGTCTCATATCCCAAAACGCAACTATTCACTTAAAACTTCTTCGGTCGAAAAATATTCGCCGTTTGCATACTGACGTTCTGATTCTTCTATCATCGCGTAAAGTTCTTCCCTCGTGTATGGCTTTATATTTTCCTTTTTTTGGACACGTCTTTTCAATTCGTCTGCCAGCCAGAGCATATCGTCGGCGTCAAGCGTACCGTAAAGGTAATTCCGTAGATTTATTAAATTTTCTTTACTCATATCTAAAAATTTTGCCGTAAAAATAATTAATTTTTTTGATGGTTCTGCATATATTTCCCTAAAAATTTCTGATAAAAATAATATGCGCACCAAGCAATCAATGTGCCTTCAATAGCCCCGCATACAATATCACCTAAATAATGCCGTCCCAAATAAATCCGCGAATACGACACCAAAACCGCAACCGAATATATCAAAACCGTAAATTTTCTGTTTTGAAAATATTTCATCGTCAAAAATGCTATTGCAAAAAATGTCGCCGCATGTGCTGAAAAAAAACCGTATTTGCCGCCGCGGTCGTTGTTGACAATATGCACAAAGTCCATAAAACGCTCATCCCAACAAGGGCGGAATCTCTGGACTGAATGTTTTATAACGTTGCAAATCTGGTCTGCCGCCAAAACCGCAACAGCCAAAAAGAGCAGAAAAATCACTGCTTTTTTGTATTCAGGCTTTGCCTTTTTGAAAACAAAAAACAGCAGTGCCGCGCCGATTCCTATCCACAGCCAGCGGTAAGAAACGTAAAAGAAAAACGGGTCTAAACTCTCTGTGTTCCAGGAATTTACCGCCAACGTTATTTGTTCGTCAAGTTCTACTATCGGATTCATAATTTTCTTCTGAAAAATTCGCTGCAAACAACTGCCGTTGCCGCCGAAACGTTGAGCGACTCAGGCGCACGGTCTTTGTCAGCACCAAAAGGTATAAAAAGTTTTTTCGTGATGTATTTTTTTGTTTCTTCCAAAATGCCGTGTCCCTCGTTGCCGAGAACGATGATGCCGTTTTTTGAAAGTTTTTCTTTGTAAATGTTTTCGCCTTCAAGAAAAGTTCCGTAAACGGGAATGTTTTTCTGTTGAGCCTCTTTTAACACTGCACATAAATCCGTGTAAAAGACATCAACCCTAAAAACCGAACCCATTGACGCTTGAACGGTTTTGGAATTGTACATATCAACACAATCCTCAGAGGCGATGATTCCGTCAATGCCAAACCAATCAGCGATTCTGATTATCGTGCCGAAATTGCCGGGGTCGCGTAAAGAGTCCAATGCGAGATACAATTTTCCGCTGTCCAATTTAAGCGGCTTGTCTTCTTTGAAAAACACTTCCGCGATAACCGCCGGAAAAGACTGCATAACGGTGATTTTTTGCATTTCCTCTTCGGTAACTTCTTGAATTTCAATGTTCTTGAATTTTGAAGCGTTCGCTGAAATCCAGTTTTTTAAGGCGAAGACGGTTTTTATTTTCATCTCTGAGCGTAAGATTTCCGCCACAGTTTTTTCTCCGGAGGCGATAAAAGTTCCTGATTCAAGACGGAATTTTTTCTTCTCCAAAGAATTTATATGTTTTATACAATTTTTGCTAATCATTTAATTTATTAATTTTGCAGCGAAATTACAAAAAAAATTGAAACCACTGCATTTACATATAATATTTTTGTTTTTCGCGGCTGTTATTCTTAACGGCTGTTCGCCTAAAAAGTATTTGTCGGAAGACGAAAATCTTCTTTTGTCAAACGTTGTTGTCTGCGACGAGGCCTCGATAGACATTGCCGAGCCGCAGGATTACATCAAACAGACACCCGTCAGCACTATAATGGGCATTGCCTTGAAAGCGCGGATTTACAACTCTGTCAAGCCCGAAAAAGCCGATTCCTTGCGCAAAGAAAACGAACAAAAACTCGAAGAAAAAAATCGCAGAATCAAAAACAAGTACAAAGAAAAGGAACTTTTTTTGAAGGATACAATCAAAAAAAGTACTTTTGCTGCTTCCTATTATATGCAGAATGGCATACTTGACACCATGAAATATTGGAACAACGTAACCCAGAAGTTTGAAAAGAAACTCAAAAAACACACCGACAAAGGTTACGAGGAAAAGACGAAGATTTTTTCGTTTCCGCTGTTTTTGCAGAAAATAGGTGAGGAGCCGGTTAAATATAAACCCATTTCCACGAAAAAATCCGCCGAACAGATAGCACTTTACATGAAAACAAAAGGCTATTACGACGCCAAGGTTACGTATTCTGAAAAAATCAAAAAGCAGCAGGTCTACGTTACTTACAATATTGCGGCGGGAAAGCCGACAAAAGTTCAAAGTGTTGATTATCATTTCGGAAAACAGGACGATACGCTTGAAAAATATTTTTATGAGGACACCGCAAAATGTCTTATCAAACCGGGCGAGAATCTTGACATTGACATTCTTCAAGCCGAAAGAGCGCGTATCACAAGTAATCTCAAAAACAAAGGATATTACAGATTTTCAAGTGAATACGTTAATTTTACTGTTGATACCGTAACAGAAAACCGCTTGGCAAAGGTTACTGTTGACATTTTGCCCGTAACGCTTGACAACGGAAAAACTGTTAAACATTTCCGCTCTTTTATTTCGCAAATCATCATTTTCCCGAATTATGACAACAAAGCCGCCCTTATGGACAAAGACGAATATATGTTTGGAATGGACACCTCGTATATGCGGTCGAGAATTTCGCCGAATCCGGTTTTGTTTGTTTCAAAAGAGCCGTCGGTCGTAAAAAATTATATGATTTGCCGTGAAATTTATATTCGCGGCGGCAAAGAATACAATCAGCAGAATGTAAACAATACTTACCGGCATTTGACGGCTTTCAACGTTTATAAGTTGGTTAACATAGAGTTTGAGCCGTCATCGTACAGAGATTCTCTTAACTGTAATATTTATCTGACCAACAGTGCGTTGCAGTCATACAGTTATGAAATCGGCGGCACCAACTCTTCTGGAAACCTCGGTGCGCTGTCATCGTTTTCTTATCAGCACAAAAATATTTTTCACGGTGCTGAAAGTTTTGATTTGAGGCTGTCTTTGGCTTTGGAATCCCAAAATAATTTTTCTTCGGAGCAAAAGCATTTTGATCTCAATACTCAGGAATACGCACTTGAAACGCGGTTGTATTTTCCGAGACTTTTAGCACCGATGTATTTCAGGCGTCTGATGAGCAAAAATCCGCCGAAATCTTATTTCTCGCTTGGCGTAAATTACAGAAAACGACCCGATTACACGCGCTCGGCTATTATGGGAAGTTTTTATTACCAGTGGAACATCGGGAAATACTGCTCAAATACTGTAACGCCGGTGCGCCTGAGTTCAATCCGAATTTCCGATGCTGACAGCGCGTTTATGGCGTGGCTTGACAGACTTTATATCAAGGATTCGTATCAAGACCATTTTATTTTGGGAAGTTCGTATTCTTTTACTTTCAACAATCAGAGCCGGGGACGGAGAATGTACAATTATCTGAAAATCAGTCTGTCATGGGCGGGCAACCTTTTGCATTTTATTGACAGGAAAACCGGCGCGGAAAAAAACTCGGCGGGCGTTTATACAGTTCCTTTTTTCGGGACGGTTTACGCGCAGTTTGTCAAGACGGATATAGATTTTCGTCATTATATCAAGACGATAGGCACTAACACGGTGGTTTTTAGGGCATACGCTGGTTTGGGCATACCGTATGGAAACTCTTCTGTAATGCCTTTTACTGAGCAGTATTTTTCGGGCGGGGCAAACTCTCTGAGGGCTTGGCAGATACGCAGTCTTGGCCCTGGAAGTTATGTCAACAGAGCCCCCGAAGGTCTTTTGACAAAATATCCGAACATGACTTCCGACATGAAACTTGAAGCAAATCTTGAATACCGTTTCAAAATTTTTTGGGTTGTTGAGGGTGCGTGGTTTTTTGACGCGGGAAACATCTGGTCTATCAACAAGGACGACAAGCGCGACGGCGGTGATTTTTCGTTCAAAAGGTTTTATAAGGAAATAGCTTTCGGCACGGGCTTGGGATTGAGACTGGATTTTGACTTTTTTATTTTCCGCACGGATTTCGGTTTGAAACTTTACGACCCTGCACTGCCGGAAAACAAACGCTGGAAATTCCAAACTGACGAAAGATTTGTTCTGAAATCTTCAAATTGGGCATTTAATATAGGTATTGGTTATCCGTTTTGATTTTTTCCTAAAAAAAACTTAAAAAACTTTTGTACTATTACAAAAAATGTATTTATCTTTGCTTTTATTTTGTAAAAATCTTAGACAAGGTTTTTTATTATGGAAGTTTTAAGAGTTGAAGGCGGAGAAGACCGTCCTGAGGTTATCCTTGATAAGGAGAATAATATATTTGAGATTTCCGGAAGGTCTATTCCGGAAGACGTTACGGAGTTTTTCAACCCCATTTTGGATTGGCTTGACGTGTATGCGCAAGAGCCCTTGGAGGAGACTGTCTTTAATTTTAAATTGGAATATTACAATACCGCGTCGTCAAGACTGCTGTTGGATGTGCTTTTGAAATTGGAGGACATATACAAAGACAATCATAAAGTGTTTGTCAACTGGTATTATCCGCAAAACGACGGCGACATTGAGGACGGCGGCAAAGATTATTTTGAGTTGGTAAAAATTCCTCATGCTATTTTGCCGCGTGAAGTGGTAACCGCCAAGCCGCAACAGACAGAACCGGTGGAGCAGACGGTTTCAGAGCCTGCTGTTTCTGCCGTAGAGACCGAGGAGAAAAAGCAGCAAGAGCCTGAAAAACCGAAATGTCCGTTCTGCGGCTCAGAAAATATAGAAAAAATTGAAGAAAGCAATTTTGTTCAAAAAGTTGCCGGTGTCTTCAAAAGTCTTATCGGCTCCAAGCCGGAAGAAAGTGGACAGTATGTTTATAAGTGCGGAAACTGCGGTAAAAAATGGGATGAAAAATAACGTATCATCACATAATGTATGGAAACAAATACAACTATTCAAACAGAAAAAAACTGCATAAACAAAGGACGTCCGGTGTATTTTTCTTATGCACGCAGCAGCACCAAAAAGCCCGGCTGGGAGCATATTTCAGATTGTGTTGACACATTGTTGAAAGTTTTTGAAGAGGAAAACATCGAGTACCGTCTCGACAAAAGAGACATCGGTACGGGCGACAAAATATCCGATTTTGAAAGGGAAATCGGTTGGAAAAGCGAGGCGGTGGTGCTTGTCTTTTCCGACAAATATTTCCGTTCACCGCATTGTATGTATGAGTTTGTGCAGATAAAAAAGTCGCTCGAAATGTACCCGCAAAAAAGACTTCTGTGTATCAAGAGCGGCGACTTCAACCTCTCTGACGTCAACTACATAATGGATTTGGAGCGGTTTTGGAATAGTAAAAAACAGGAATACGAGGAAATTGAATTTCACCGCCTCCGCAATCATTCGGGAACGGAGCAGGCTGCCTTTGAAAACGGTTTTTACTTGGAAGACATCAGACAACTATACTCGTTTTTCAGCGCGATTAACTACCAAAACTCGTCCTCAATTCAAACGGACGGCTTTATAAACGACATCAGAAAATATTATTCAACTACTCCGAAACCGAAATTACAGCCGCTTTTTAACGGTAATAAGAAAAAAATTAATTTTAGTATACCGTTATTTGTACTGCTTGGTATTGTGTGTATGTTTGTGTTTCTTGCTATATTTGTAAGGCACAAATTTTTGGCAATTGCCGAAGCAAAAAAACAAGTAAATGAAAACACGGATAGTCTGCTGTTGTTGAAAAGATATTATCCCGTGTATTCACGCGGGCAGGATAATTTTTTCGTAACCGGAATTCGACTCTATAAGGATAGCACATGGGTATTGTTCACTTTTATAAATACTAACGGCAAAGACACTGCTATATATGCCACTGAAAACTGCCGTATTATAGCCTCAGGGGAAAGTTATAACATAAAAAATGCAGAAATTGCAATGTATCCTGAAAAGACTATTGTCAAGAAAGATTCCACAATGCTGTATTCTATGACTTTCCCTGCTATTCCGCCAAATCTTGATTCTGTTGATTTTGAAGGCGTTAATGGCGGTATATACGGAATACAACTAAAACGGGAACATATCAAAATTATTGATGAACCGAGAATTTTTACCGGAAATTTTGATTATTTATATATTTATCGGATTGAAATCAACAAAGACGAAACGGTATTAATGGTAAGTTGTTACAATTATGAAGAAAGTACATACTTGTCAATGCCGGATAGTATGTATCTTCTTTGTAACCACGAAAAATACTATCTAAAATGCGTTTCGGGTATGGCAACTTATCCTGACAGTACATATATACCTGCTAATGCGCAGATTACATTCGCTATGATATTTCAACCGCTAAAAATATACAAACAGAGAGTTAACCGCTATAATGAAACTCAACTGAAAGTATCAAATACGGGTATGATAGATTGTATATGGTATGAGGATGAAGAAAACGATTATGTTGATGGTTTTTTCGGTATTAACATCAACAAAAAATATTAAGCATTATGACAGAAAATACAACAGCGACTTCAACAGAAATAGTCAATAAAGATCGTCCCGTGTATATTTCGTATGCTTCAAACAGCAGTGAAAAGCCGGAGTGGGAGCATATTGCCGACTGTGCGGCTCAAATGTTTGATATTTTCAACCGCGAAAACATCGAATACCGTACCAACGGTTCTGATTCCGATGACAAAATTTCGGATTTCGCTAAGACGATAGGCACTGAAAGCGAAGTCGTTGTCATTGTTTTTTCTGACAAATATTTCCGCTCGGCGCATTGTATGTACGAGTTTTCGCAGATTAAAAAGTCGCTTGCTAAAAATCCCGACAAAAAACTTTTGTGCATAAAAAGCGGTAATTTTGACCTGTCTAACGTCAACTATATCTTGGAGTTAGAGCATTATTGGGGCAACATTCGTCAAGAATACGACGAAATAGAATACCATCATCAGCGAAACCATACCGAGGCAGAAAAGGTTGCTTTTGAAAACGGTTTTTACGTTAGCGACATACGCCAACTTTATACTTTTTTCAGTGCGCTCAATTATCAAAATGCGGCTGTCGCGGATTTGGAAAAATTTGTTTTAGACATCCAAACGTATTACAAAACGACACCCGCGCCGTCGTCAAAGTCGTGGAAAAAGAAAGTCAAATTTCCGTGGAAGGTGCTTTTCCTGCTTTTAGGAATATTTTTAACCTATATATATTTTAGGATTTTAGGTTATAATTTACCACTCACTGTCATAAAATATCCGTCTTATTCGCAAAACGATTTTTATTGGGATGGAACTTTTATAACCGCAATCGAAGAATGTAGAGATGACACGACGCTCCTGCATTTTCGTACCAATAATTCCGATATTTATAATATACCGTTTAGTTTTGATACGGCGAAATGCTTTTTGGAGTACTTTACGAGCTCCGGTAAGGATACGGTTTACTTATCGGATTATACCGTGCCGGAAAAAGACTCCTTAGCGGATTCCGTTACTTCATACATTGAATATTCATTGAAATTTCCGGTAAACTCGAACAAACTTTCAACATCCAAAATTTTTAACTTTGTTGATTCTTGGTATGGAATATTTGATATTGAATATTCTAAAATATATGATGAATTAAAATATCCCGAATATTCAAAAGGGAATGACGGCTGTTTTTTAACAAGAATAGAAGACAGAGGAAGAGAAACAAGGCTATATTTTCATTTAATCAATTTGACCGGCAAAGATAGTACGATTTATGTTACCGATGAGGATTACATTTTTGCAAAAGGTAAAAAACGCTATTTTAAAAGTGCAATCGGAATCCCTATTTATCCTAACAGGACAAAACTCAGAAACGGTACTGCCGTTGATTTTGTACTGATTTTCGAGCCTTTATCAAATAAAATATTCGACGACCCCGATGCGGACTTTATTCATCTTGTGGGTAAAACGATGAAATTTCAGGACATAAAACTGTACCATGAAGATATGACAAGTGTAGAAAATCCTGAAACATCTTTTTGCCCAGAAAACATAACCGTATCTGAGGTGGAATATTCCAAAGACGAAACAAAAGTGTATTTCAAGGTTGCGCCTTCAAGACACGGTTTTCGCTTTGCCGTTTCGCCTGAGTCTTACATTGTGGCAGGGCACAAAAAGTACGGGTTAAGAAATGTTTCAGGCGTAACGCAAAGTCCTGACAGCGTTTTTGTTCCCTCAGGTACGCCGCTTGAATTTGCCCTGATATATCCGCCCGTACCAGAGGAGACGGAAGTAATAGACTGCATTTTGTGCGATGATGTTGAAACCGAAAAATTCATTTCCGTTACTGATATAAAAATCAGGTAGTTTCTTTTTTCCTTAACGCTAACAGTCCCAAAAACGTCAGCCCCGCATTATAAAGCAGAAGTTCGTAACCGGTTTTGTAACCGTTGAACCAAGCCTCGGAGTTAAGGCTGAAAACAAGGCAGACTATCGGCGAAAGTACACAAACCACCGGCACAAACTTGTCTTTAACCTGCTTTTTGGTGTACAGTCCGAAAAGATAAAGCCCTAACAGAGGACCGTAAGTATAACTTGCAACTACGTAAACTGCGTCAATAACGCTATTGTTGCCGATAACCGAAAACAGACAAATCAAAACGCCCATCAAAACGCTGTTGATTATGTGGACAATGAAACGGGTTTTCCTTAACGCGGTTTCGTCCTGTTTTTTGTCAGCGTTTAGAATGTCGATAGTAACGGAGGTCGTAAGAGCCGTTACCGCGCTGCCCGCCGAAGAAAACGCCGCCGCAACTAATCCGATTATAAAAAGCAGTCCGACAATCTGCGGCAAAAAATTTCCGCTTGTTGCCAAGTAAGCAAAAAGTTCGTCGGCTTTCAGCGGGTTGCCCGAAATGTCCGTCAAATTGCCGCCTGAAAACATTCCTAATTTTGCAGCGTATTCATAAAGCAAAACTCCTAACGACAAAAACAGCAGGTTGACCGGCAAAAAACTGAAACCGTAACTCACGACGTTTTTTTGCGCCTCTTTCAAATTTTTGCAACTGAGGTTTTTCTGCATCATGTCCTGATCGAGTCCCGTCATGGCAATAGTTGTAAACATTCCCGCAAAAAACTGCTTAAAGAAAAATTGTTTGTCGTTAACATCGTCGAAAAACCAAATCCTTGACATTTCGGAGTTTGCAACGGAGGAACACATTGCTGAAAAGTCTAAGCCCATCGCTTTGCCAACGTAAACAATGCATAACACAACTGCCGCAATTAGCGACAACGTTTGAATCATGTCAGTCCAAACAAGCGTTTTGACTCCGCCTCTAAAAGTATAAAGCCAAACAATCAGCATCGTAACGGCGACATTAAGCCAAAACGGTATGCCCAAAGAGTTAAAAATTATCAGCTGCAAGACCAACGCTGTCAAATACATTCTAACACCGCAACCCAAAAACTTAGAAATCAAGAAGAATCCGGCTCCTACTTTATAACACGAATTTCCAACCCTTTGGTCTAAATACGTATAAATTGAATTTAAATTCAATTTGTAATAGAGCGGTAAAAGTATATATGCAATAGCAAAATATCCGGCAACAAAGCCTAACGCCATTTGCAAATATCCAAAGCCCGAAAACTGAACCATGCCGGGAACGGAAATAAACGTTACCCCTGAAATCGAGGTTCCAACCATCGCAATGGCTACAACATAC
>JAEEXW010000060.1 GCA_016287995.1 Bacteroidales bacterium | reverse complement strand
GTAGCAGTCGCCGCTGACACAGCCGAATTGATTGACAAGTGCGCCTACATAACGACCTCTTTCAAACATGCCTTCCACAATGTTACCGTCAGGCTCTGCTAATTTGCCGTAGCCATCAAACTTGTCTTTCATAAATTGTCCTTCGTAAATAGAACCGTCGGTCATGGTGTATTTTCCGTAACCGTCTTTCGATCCTTTTTTGAAGTAGCCTTCGTAGACAGAGCCGTCGTCATAAATGTAAACGCCCCAACCGTTTTTTGTATCGCCGGTGATTGAGCCTTTTTTAAGATTTTCGTTGATATCATCGGCAGTGTAAATATCGGTGTTGGTAAGTCCGTCGGAGGTAATTTCTGTGCCTATTCCTTCGCGCTTTCCGTTAACCCAATTACCGATGTATCGTGTTCCGTCGCTCCAATAGTAAGTTCCTGTTTTGTTATATTTTCCTTCATGAAACTGTCCTATGTAAGAAGAACCCGATACGAAGTTCTTGACACCGTAACCCTCCGGCATCATGTTGTTGAAGAATCCCGTATAACGCTGTTTCGCGTCTTGATACGTTCCGTAACCGTCGCGGCAATTGCCCGAAATACATTGTGCAAAGCCTACGGTATTTGCTGCCGACAGCAAGGCGATTGCTGTCAAGATGTGTTTACTTTTCATCTTCCATAAATTTTATTAAAGTTAACAATCTAATTTACAGCCGCAAATATACGTAAAAAAAATAAATAATGAAACAAAACCGTATTTTTTTGAAACAAAAAGAGTATAATTTTAATTTTTTTTCCTTTAATTTTGTATCGAAATTTTTACCTTATTAAATAATCAAAATCATTTATGAAAAAATTATTTCTAACATTTTTGGTTTTTGCAGCGTTTTTGAATTTGAGCGCGCAGGAAACTAAAATAACTTCTCCTGATGGAAAAGTTACCGTCATTGTGGACGTAGAAAACGGCAAACCTTTTTATAAGGTGCTTTACGACGGCAAAACGTTTTTGGACAAGTCGCCGCTCGGTCTTAAAACCAACATCGGCGATTACACGCAGAATCTCAAAATTTCGGGTTCTAACACTTCAAAAATTAACAAGCAGTACCGTCTTAAAAACATTAAACAAAGCCTCGTGGACTTTAAGGCTTCTGAGGCGGAAATCTCTTTTGAGCAGGACGGTAAAAAAGTTATGAACGTGGTTTTCTCGGTTTCAGACCGCGATGCAGCCTTTAAATACCGTCTTTTTCCGAAAGGCGAAACAAGAGTTTGCGTAATCGAAGATGAGGTTAGCGGTTTTAAATTTCCTGACGGCACAACAACTTTTCTTTGTCCTCAGTCAAAACCTATGGGCGGCTTTGCCAGAACTTCGCCGAGTTATGAAACCCCTTACACGCTTGATGCTCAGACCGGCACAAACGGCTGGGGCAACGGTTTTACTTTCCCATGTCTTTTCAAAAATGCTTCTAACGGCTGGATTCTTCTTTCAGAAACGGGAACTGACGGCAAATACGTAGGTTGCAGACTTCTTAACAAAGCCAATTCGGAATACAAAATTGGTTTTCCTCAGCCGGAAGAGTGTAACGGTGTAGGCTCTGTTACGCCCGCAATATCGCTTCCCGGCGAGACACCTTGGAGAACAATTACCCTTGGTAACACTTTGAAAAACATTGTTGAAACAACCGTACCTTTTGACCTTACCGAGCCGAAATATTTCAATAATACTACTTTTACTTACGGCAAAGGTTCATGGAGTTGGATTATCGGCATGGATCCGAGTTGCAATTTTGACGAGCAAAAACGTTACATCGATTTATCTGCGGCAATGGGTTATCAGAGCGTTTTGATTGACGCTTTTTGGGACAGACAAATTGGTTACGAAAAAATCAAAGAACTTGCTGATTACGGCAGAACAAAAGGCGTTGGTTTGTTTTTGTGGTACAATTCTAACGGAACTTGGAACGATGCGCCGCAAACTCCGATTGACAAAATGAACACTTCCGCAAACCGCAGAAAAGAGATGAAATGGTTGCAAGAGACAGGTATACGCGGTATTAAAGTTGATTTTTTTGCCGGCGACAAACAGCAAACTATACAACTTTACGAAGATATTTTGACCGATGCTAACGAATTTGGATTGTTGGTGATTTTCCACGGTTGCACCTTGCCGAGAGGTTGGGAAAAGATGTATCCGAACTATGCTGCTTCGGAGGCTGTTTTGGCGAGCGAAAACTTGCATTTTTCTCAGGATTTTTGCAACAACGAGGCTAAAAATGCGACTATTCACCCCTTTATCCGCAATACTGTCGGCTCAATGGACTTTGGCGGCAGCGCGTTGAATAAGTTTTATAATGCTGACAATCAGCACGGAACAAAACGTATGACCTCGGAAGTTTTTGCTTTGGCGACGGCTGTTTTGTTTCAGAGTGCGGTTCAGCATTTTGCTCTTGCGCCCAACAATTTAACTGACGCTTCGTCTTGGGCAATAGAATTTATGAAAAACGTTCCTACTACTTGGGACGAGGTAAAATTCATTGACGGTTATCCGGGAAAATACGTGATTTTAGCACGTCGTAGCGGTGATAAATGGTATGTCGCTGGTGTTAACGCCGAAGAAAAACCGCTTGTTAAAACCATAGATTTGCCGATGTTTAAGGCTGAGACTCAGGTAAAACTTTACTCTGATGACAATAGTCTTAACGGCTCTTTGAAAGAGGTAAAAACATCTAAAAAACAGCAGGTTACAGTTACAATTCCTTGCAATGGCGGAATGGTGATAATGAATTAACAAATTGATAAAAAAACGGAAATTTCATCGAAATTTCCGTTTTTTTTTTTGTTTTATTTTACCGTAATGGCATCTATGCTGTTAAACATTGTTGCGATTGCAGTGGCACGGGTTGAATACTTTTTATAATAACTTTCGTATTCGTTTGGTACTACTTCGCCTGAATATTTATCTTTAAATTCGGTTTCGCCCGCCATACGGCTTTTGGCTGTGATTTTCACGATTTTGTCCTCATTGATGTAAAAACGGAACTCAAAAAATTCAATAGCGTCATCATCTTCTGTTGTGGCAAAGATGTATTGTATTTTGCCGCTGTGGTCGTAAAGATACTCCTCCGTGTATTTTTTTGAGCCTAAATTAAAATTGACTAAGGCATACATAATTGTACGGTTTATTACTTCACCATAGTCGCCTTCGTTTTCGTAAAAGTACATCGTTATGGTTTCTTTATGCTGCCCTGAACTGCTAAGACGCTGTTCTATCGTTGTTTGATAACGGTTTTGAGCCGCATATTTACGCTCGGAAAGTGTTTTTACGTACTCTTTTGCCGCAGCATATTCTTCGCGAATCCTTGCTTCTGTGCTTTGTGCAAAAGCCGTTGCACAAAGTATTGTTACACAAAATGTTAAAATAAATCTTTTCATTGTTATAAAAGTTATGGATTTTTTCAGCGCAAATATAATAATTTTTTGGAAAAAATTTCACAACATTTCGTTTTTTACAGCATTTTTTTTTAACTTTGCCGCATTATTAAAACGAAAAAAGATTTCAAAATGAGATTATCTTCAAGAATCAACAATGTTGCTGAGTCACAAACTCTTGCAATGAGCCAGAAAAGTGCCGAACTCAAAGAGAAGGGCATTGACGTAGTGAATTTGACTGTCGGTCAACCTGATTTTTTTACTCCCGACAACGTTAAGGCGGCAGCGAAAAAAGCAATTGACGAGAATTTTTCTTTTTATAGTCCCGTTCCCGGTTACAAAGATTTGATAAAGGCTGTTCAAGCGAAGTTCAAACGCGAAAACAACCTCGAATATGCTGAAAATCAAATTGTTGTTTCTACTGGCGCAAAACAGTGTCTTGCTAATGTTTTCCAAGTTCTTTTTCAGCAGGGCGACGAGGTAATCATTCCGACACCGTATTGGGTTTCGTACATCGAACTTGCACATCTTTGCGAGGCTACGCCCGTAATTATTGAGGGCAAACCCGAAAATATGTACAAAATCACTCCCGAACAGTTGGAAAATGCAATTACCGAAAAGACACACGGTTTTGTGCTTAATGCACCGTCAAATCCTTCGGGAAGCATTTATACAAAAGAAGAGTTGAGGGCTTTGGCTCAGGTCTTGAAAAAACACCCCGAAGTTGCTATTATTTCTGACGAAATTTACGAACATTTGACATACGACGGTACGCACGAAAGTATCGCGCAGTTTCCGGAAGTAAAAGAACAGACTATTGTAATTAATGGTCTTTCAAAGGCTTATGCTATGACAGGTTGGAGAATCGGTTATATGGCATCAAATTTGGAAATTGCAAAAGCAGTAAAAAAACTTCAAGGACAAACCACATCGGGAACATGTTCTATTGCTCAGCGTGCTGCAATAGAGGCTCTTAACGGCGATCAGTCGATAATTGCTAAAAACAACGAAGTGCTTATAAAACGCCGCAATATGATGGTTGAAGGCTTGAAATCAATTCCGGGTGTAAAACTCAACACGCCTCCGGCAACGTTTTATTGTTTTGCGGATTTTAGTGCGTACATCGGCAAGAGTTTCAACGGCAAAAAAATTGCTGACTCTTTTGAGTTTGCAGACTTTCTTTTGAACGAGGCTCACGTAGCAACCGTTGCAGGCGGTGCTTTTGGTGTAGATTCTTGTATAAGAATGAGTTACGTTGTCGGTTTTGACAGAATAGAAGAGGCTTTCAAGAGATTGAAAGAGGCTTTGAAAAAATTACAATAAAATATGGCTGTTAATTTAAAGGAAAAAGATTTGGAACAACTTGTCGTCATGGGCGACAAGGTTTTGATAAAACCTAAGTTTCCTCAGGAGAAAACGCAGTCGGGGCTTTATCTTCCGCCGACGGTTATCGACAAGGAGCAGGTTTCGTTAGGCTATGTTATCAAGACGGGTCCGGGTTATGCTGTCCCCGCGATGAATGATTACGATGAGCCGTGGCAAAAAAAGGAAAAAGTA
The DNA here is from genome assembly GCA_016287995.1 of Bacteroidales bacterium. Taxonomy (GTDB): domain Bacteria; phylum Bacteroidota; class Bacteroidia; order Bacteroidales; family UBA3824; genus UBA3824. Next base: position 5,748 of record JAEEXW010000060.1, on the reverse strand, counting down.
AAATACGTGCCTTTGCAGTGCAAACGCGGCGATTTGGCTGTATATCAGCGGCTTAATGCCATTGAGATCCAATTCAATTCCGAGAAATATTTTATCGTTTCTGCAAGCGCAATTTTGATGTGTGTCAGAGATGAGGGATTATTAAGTTAGTGAAAAAATCCCCGCTTCTACGGCGGGGATTTTTTTTTATTCCTTGTATAAAAGTTTTTCTCCGGTGTGTTTTACGACTTCTTCTTCCCAGTTTTCGCCGTAACCCGGAAATTTTACTTTCGGTATTCCGCAACCGTTGCCGTTGTCGATGAGATTAAGATTTTCATCGCTTTCTTTGCAATTTCCGTCCATGAATTTCATAAAGAGTTTTGTGAAAAGTTCTTTACGCGATTTCACCAAATCAGAGCCGGTTTTGCAAGAAAATTCTGTCAAAAATTTTACCGCCTCTTTGCTGTCTTTTTTGAGTGCCTCGCGGTCAATTTCTGAGGTTTTGAAAATGAAATCTTTTTCTTGTTTTTGCTGTACTTTTTCGATTTCGGGGTGAACGAGCCTATAACGCGAATACGCAAAATTTGCAATCAGGTTGTTGACCCAAAACGACGAATTGTCAGACCATTCCATCATCGAGCCGTTTTTTTCGGAATATTCTTCGGGAATTTCCGTTATTGAGGAGTAAAACGGTGCAAAAACGGTGTTTGCTGCGTCATCGGTTGCAAACCAAAAAATTCCGCCACAATAATCGGGCATCCAATCCCTCATTTGAGCCACAAATACCCAGCCTGTCTGTTGAGTAGCCGTTGCACGCTCGTTGATGTATTCTTTGCCGCCAACTTTGAAAGTTAAAGGGCGGAATCTGTACGGACTATTAAACGCGCCTGCGCCAAAGTCTTTTGTCATGTCCAACTCTGTGCCTTCCAAATGATTACGCATTTGATTCATCAAGCCGTGAGTTGTAACAAAGTTTTGCGGTTTTATCCAAAGAGGAAGACGGTTTTTCGCAAAATTCTCTTTTGTCTGACAACTGTCTTTTATAAAAGCCTTTTTCCTGATAACGTTGCCTTTTGCATAGTCCCAATAGGCGGTGTTTTTGCCGAAATTGTTTGGATCGGCGGCTGCAAAAAATGCCCAAACCCTTATTTCACAAAATCTTGCGCCTTCAAAATCTACGGGATTATAAACGTCAGAAAAACTGAAATCTTTTACCGAACCTTTATAAAAATTGTGCTTAATTGCAAAACTTACAACGTCTTTTGAATTGAAAACTTTGGCTTTCGGGTCATCGAATTTGTTTTCTTTTTGATAGTCGAAAGTTGTGATTCTTGCTTGATTTGCGTGAGCGCAGATGTAACCGTCGGGTACGCGTTGTGCCACCCAAACCATGCCTTTTTCAAAGTTGCCTTTCCCGATAACCTCCATAATCCAGACTTCGTTTTTGTCGGCGATTGAAAAACTTTCACCCTCGGAAGCATAACCGTAATTTTCAGCGAGTTCCGCCATAATTTTTATTGCCTGACGTGCCGTTTCTGCCCTTTGGAGGGCGATGTAAATCATACTGCCGTAGTCAATTATTGCACCGTCTTGACTTTGAAGGCTTGTTAAACCGCCGTAAGTGGTCTCGGCAATTGTTACCTGATGTTCATTCATATTGCCGACAACGTTGAATGTGTGGCTTACCTCCGGAATTTTTCCCATAAATTTGCCGGAATCCCAGTCGTAGACTTCGCGGAAAGAGCCTTCCGGATGATCGGCGGCTTTATAATGATAAAGTGCGCCGTAGAGTACGTGAGAGTCAGCGGAATACGAAATCAAATTGCCGCAACCTCCTGAAACTGATTTAGTTACCAAAAAATTGGTGCATGCCATCGAAACTTTCAAAAATCCCGACAGCAACAAAAGCATAAGAACTTTTTTCATTGTGAATATTGTTTTAATTTTTTTGCAAAATTAATAAAAAATTATTTGTTTTTTTGTAACAAAAAATATACTTTTGTCTCGCAATATAAAACACAATATTTTAATAAAAAGATGAAAAGATACTTTGCTACACTTATGTTTATCGCTATGGTTGTCTTGGGAATTGCAATAAGTTTGTAAACGTAGTTATAACCAGTTGGTGTCTTTATCTAATTGGTTGTCGAAAGTTTTTAGTAACTTTGAAACACAACTTGCCTTAGCGAACATTTTTTTTGTTTTCAACGAATGTTCGAGGTGAGCCAACAAACGTAAAATTACGGTACTGTTGGAGCACGGCTGAAAAAACTCGTTTTTGCCCGTGATATTATTCTGGCTCAAAAAACGTGTGATTTCCTGACGAGGAAAAACAGCCCCTTCGTTTGATGGGTTGATGTAAAACGAAATGTTTTGAGAAGAGCCGCAAGTCATTGCGGTGATGAAAATCTTCGGCAAGTTAATTCCTACAATCGGCAGATTCATTCGCCTTGCGATTAAGAGATAGACCAGCCCCATAGATACGGGGTTGGCCTTTCTTTTTTGTAAGACGTCCTGCAAAAAGCAGTATTGCGGTTCAAAATAATTATCGGAGTTGGTTATGCGGAATTTTAACTGCTTGTAAACAAAGTGGTTGAGAATTTTTACTTTTTCCGTATCGGAATAATTATTAGATAATTCTTCGTTGCTAAAAGGTAGTTCTATGCTTTCAAAAAGTTTTTGTGCGTCTTCAAAACTTTGTGAAAAATATTCTAATCTTGATAGATACCAAAAGCCTTTCAGCAAATCGCTGTCATCTTTTTGCCAAGTTTTGAAATTTCCGCTTATATCTTCGAGTTCCAATTTAGACAAAATACTTTCTATCCTGCTGCGCATAAGGGTACTCACCCCTTCGGAAGTTAAAACTTGCGTTAGGGGCGGAATTATGTCAAGCCCTTGTGAAAAGAGTTTGTCCCTGATAATCCCGTACACTTGTTTGTCGGGGTCGTCAAGGAGTCTTATTGCCGCATTCAGTTCTGTTTTTGTCATATTTTATGTTTTTCTAAGCCGTTAAGAGGTTAACAATTTTGGAAATCAAATCGGGCATTGCGTTTCTGTAATTCGGGGCAAATTCTTTGCAACGACGGTTTGCAATCACGAGACAAATAGTAGCAGTATTGTGCCCTAAAAGCTGTCCCAAGCCGTTAATTGCCGAAGATTCCATTTCGTAATTGTTGATTTTTAAGCCTTTGTATTCAAAAGTTTCAAGCCTTTCATTGATTTCGGGGTCAACAATATCAAGTCTTACAACCCTGCCTTGCGGTCCGTAAAATCCGGGAGCTGAAAGTGTTATACCGCTCTTGAAGTCTTTTAGTTTTTCTAATAAAACTTCCGACGATTTTACAAAATAAGGTGTTGCAAGTAGTGTACAGCGTTTTGTGTGTTCTTGAAATTTTTTTTCTAATTCCAAATCGCAGACCTTGTTTCTGTCCTTGTAAAAGTTCAAAAGACCGTCCAAACCACCGGCAATGGCTGTTACAACTGGAGTTCCGACCGGAATGTCTGCTTGAAGCGACCCGCAAGTGCCGATTCGTATGATATTTAAGGTGCGGTGCTGGGTTTTAGGCAGTCGCGTTTTTAAATCTATATTTGCTAAACTATCCAGTTCAGTTAGCACAATATCAATATTGTCAGTACCGATACCTGTTGAAATTACGGTTATTCGTTTGCCGTTTTTGGTTCCCGTAACGGTTTTGAATTCACGGTTTTGCACTTTTAATTCTACGGTGTCAAAAAAAATTGCAACTGCTTCAACCCTGTTTTGGTCGCCAACGAGAATTATATTATCGGCAATGTTTTCGGGTTTTAAATGCAAGTGAAAAATTGTTCCGTCTCCGTTTATAATAAGTTCAGAGTCTTCGATTGGTTTCATAATCTTTAATTATTTATAGGTTTGAACGTCAAAATTATAGGTTTATTTTTGAAATAGCAAATTTTTTAGGGAAAATTAATTGTCTTCTTACGTATTTTACGTAAAAGCCCTTCAAAAACTTTGCGGAAAGCGAAAAACTATCTACTTTTGCAGTGTCAAAAAAGAAATTAAGAATAATAACAAAATAATTTTAAAAACCATGTCTGAATTATCACAAAGAGAAGTCAATGACTTCATGGCGAAAGTTATCGCAAAGAACCCCGGTGAAAGCGAATTTCATCAGGCTGTAAAAGAAGTTGTAGAATCCTTGATGGACTTCATCGACGAGAATCCTAAGTACAAAAAAGGCAAAATCCTTGAAAGAATGGTTGAGCCTGAAAGAGTAATCATTTTCAGAATTCCTTGGATTGATGACAAAGGCGAAATTCAAATCAACAGAGGTTTCCGTATTCAAATGAATAGTGCAATCGGACCTTACAAAGGTGGTTTGAGACTTCACCCGACAGTAAACCTCGGTATCTTGAAGTTCCTTGCTTTTGAGCAGGTTTTCAAAAACTCTTTGACTACCCTTCCTATGGGTGGCGGCAAAGGCGGTTCTGACTTCGATCCCAAAGGCAAATCTGACAACGAGGTTATGCGTTTCTGCCAGAGTTTCATGACTGAACTTTCTAAACATATCGGCGCAGATACCGACGTTCCCGCAGGCGATATAGGAGTAGGCGGAAGAGAAATCGGTTATTTGTTCGGACAATATAAGAGATTGAGAAACGAATTTACAGGCGTTTTGACCGGTAAAGGTCTCGGCTGGGGCGGTTCGCTTATCCGTCCTGAGGCAACAGGTTACGGTGTAGTTTATTTCGCAAAAGAAATGCTCGCTACAAAGAACGACACTTTGGAAGGCAAGACAGTTTGTATTTCAGGTTCAGGCAACGTTGCTCAGTACGCAGTTGAAAAATGTATCCAACTCGGTGCAAAAGTTGTTACAATGTCTGACTCCAACGGTACAGTTTATGACAAAGACGGTATCAACGCAGAAAAACTCGCTTGGATTCTCGACCTCAAAAACGTACGCCGCGGCCGTATCAAAGAATACGCTGACAATTTCCCCGGCGTAGTTTACATGGAAGGTCAGCGTCCTTGGTCAATCAAATGCGACATCGCAATGCCTTGCGCTACTCAGAACGAGGTTAACGGCGAAAACGCTCAGGCTTTGGTTAACAACGGTGTTATCTGTGTTGCAGAAGGTGCTAACATGCCTTCATTGCCGGAAGCAATCGAAATCTTCCAAAAGGCAAGAATCCTTTACGCTCCGGGCAAAGCATCAAACGCAGGCGGCGTATCAGTTTCGGGTCTTGAAATGTCTCAAAACTCAGAAAGACTTTCTTGGACAAGAGAAGAGGTTGACGCAAAACTTCATCAGATTATGATTAACATTCACAAAACCTGTGTTAAATACGGTACAGAGGCTGACGGTTACATCAACTATGTGAAAGGTGCAAACATCGGCGGATTCGTAAAAGTAGCAGATGCAATGTTGGCTCAGGGTTTGGTATAGTTTATCAAAGTAAATAATTTTTCAAAAAAAGCGGCGCAAATTTTTGCAGCCGCTTTTTTTGTGTTTTAAAGAAAATTACGGAGGAAGAGTTATACAGATTTAACTTTTATTTAACCTCTTATTTTTTCTTTAATTGTGAACTTCTGTTAATTTTGTAACGTTACAAAGTCAACTAAATATTAAAGTTTAACAAAAAATTAAAGCAAAAATGTTGCAAAATTCAATAAAAATATTACAACGCAACGCAACGCAACGCAACGCAACGCAACGCAACGCAACGCAACGCAACGCAACGGTATCTTTATACCTTCGTTTAGACATTTTATATATAGTTGATAATATA
>JAEEXW010000059.1 GCA_016287995.1 Bacteroidales bacterium | reverse complement strand
ACCTCCCTCCGCAAATCCCCTAATGAGTGCCGGCCTAAAAAGCACACTCTGCGACAGCTTAAGAATTATAATGACCAAACTCAATAACACCCGTTGTTCGTCGGCCCGGACGGGTGTTATTGTTACAGCCATAACACAAAGTACCGGCGCAACAACAGTTATGCTGATGAGTTTTGTGGAAACTGGCATAATGCAGTTTGCAGAAACCGTCCCCGTGATAATCGGCGCGAATATCGGCTCTACGGTTACAGCGCAGGTAATAGCTTTTGACATAGCGGGTTACGCTATCTTGCCCGTAATTTTGGGCTTTTTTATGAAACAATTCAAGGCAAATGACCGTCTAAGGGACGGCGGAAACGTGATTTTTGGTTTCGGTCTTGTGTTTTTCGGTATGCAGTTTTTGGGAAAAGCGGTTTCGGTTTTGAAAGATTATCCCGCTTTTACGGACATGATAGCCTCGGCAGAAACGCCTTTTATCGGCTTTTGTGTCGGAATTTTAGCCACTTGCATTATGCAGAGTACAGGTATGTTTACGGGTATTTTAGTGGTTTTTGCGCAACAGGGTTTGATGGGGATTTCGCAGGCTTATCCGCTTTTGGTCGGCTCTTCGGTCGGCACGTGTCTGCTTATTATAATAGTGTCAATCGGAACTTCTGTAAAGAGTAAACGGGTGATGATGGCTCACGTTTTGACCAAAGTGACGGGAGCATTAGTTTTTATCGCTTTTACGCCATTAGCGGTAGACTTTTTGGAATGGTTTTCTGCAAAGTTTGATATTTCGCCGGAGCGTCAGATTGCTAACACGCACACGTTTTTTTATACTTCGGTAGCGTTGTTTCTGCTTGTTTTTTCCGACTTTTTTGTCAAAGTGATTGAAAAAATAATCCCCGAAAAAGTTGACAGTGAAGATATTCCGCATTTGAGATATATAGATTTCAACGTTTTGAGTATGCCTCAATCGGCGTTGGAATTGTCGATTTCGGAAACCGCAACAATTATAAAACTCACTTCACGGATTTTTGACAATGCAATCAGCGCATTTATCAGTTACGACCCTGACAGTCCGGCGATAAAAAAACAGAACCAAAAAGTTATCGACGATTTGGCAATCAAACAGAAAAAACTTGACTACATAGAAACTGAAATACGCAAATATCTTTCGATGATAGGCAGAAACGATACAAGCGATGCCGTAACGCACGAAATTTTTGCACTCTTGTCGATTTTGGAGCAAGTAAAACGTATCAGCGATATTGTCCATAGAAGTTTTGTGCCGGCATACAATCAGTTATCAAGACTTTCGAGTACGTTTTCTTTGGACGGAATGAGGGAGATAACTTATTATTACAGAGAGATTTCCAATCATTTTAAAGATTTGATTTTTGCGATTGAAAGGCGGGATTACGACTTTGTTACAAGAGTATATTCCGAGACAGAGGAAACAAAGTCTGACAGCGAAAAACTCAGGATTTCGCATTTGAAAAGGCTTTGGGACGACCGCCCTGACACACGCGCAACGCATGAAATTCATATCGGTTTGATTGATGATTTATCTGAAATAGCCTCGGTGATTTCAACTATCGCTTATTCGTTCAAAAAGTCCGTCATCACCGCAGAGACGAAATAAAAACAGATAAAAATTGATAAAATTCTGAAAATTTTTTTATTATTTTTTAGTAAAAGAACTGTTAGAAACATATAACATTTTGAAAACCATACAAATATATGTTCTAAAAAAAATATGTCTGAGAGGATATTTTTTTAAAAAAAAATTTTGAAGTTAATCTAATATTAAATAATTCTGTCGTAACTGTAAAATTATTTTTATTAACGCAAACAATAAAAAACTTACATATATTAATATGGCACGAGACAATAAAGAACTTTTTAGGCAAACACTCCTTTTTGAATGTGCATGGGAGGTTTGTAACAAGGTCGGCGGTATTTACACCGTTATACGCTCAAAAGTTCCGGCGATTGTAAATAAATGGAACAAAGATAATTATGTTTTGTTAGGTCCGTATTTTGACGAGAAAGCAGCATCGGATTTTGAACCGATTGAAGATTTGACGGATTCGATAGGTTTTGCCGTTCACAAAATGAGGGAAAACGGTTTTGACGTACGTTACGGACGTTGGCTCATAACTGGTAAACCGAGAGTTGTGCTTTTCAATCCGTTCTCTGTTTTCAATCGTTTGGGAGATATTAAGTACAAACTTTGGGCAGACCATTACATTCAGGTTCATGACGAGCCGTTAATGGACGAGGTTCTTGCTTTCGGGTATTCGGTTACGGAATTTTTCAGAACGCTGATTAACAATACCGACCTTCAAAACACCGCAATCATTGCGCATTTTCATGAATGGATGGCAGGTATGCCGATTATGGACATCAGAAGGGAAAATCTTCCGATAAAAACTGTCTTTACGACACATGCCACAATGTTAGGCCGCTATTTGGCAATGAACGACCATAATTTTTATAACAATCTGCCTTTCTATAATTGGGAAAACGAGGCTAAACATTTCAATATTTTCCCGACCGTACAATTAGAAAGAGCAGCGGCCCACGGTTCGCATGTTTTTTCTACGGTCAGCGACATAACCGCTCAGGAATGTATACACCTTTTGGGCAGAGAACCCGATTTTATATTGCCTAACGGTTTGAATATCGAAAGGTTTGAGGCTTTGCACGAGTTTCAAAACCTACACTTCCAATATAAAGCCAAAATCAATGAATTTGTTCGAGGACATTTCTTCCAGTCATATTCATTTGATTTGGATAAGACAATATACTTTGTTTCCTCGGGAAGGTTTGAATATCAGAACAAAGGTTTTGACTTGACATTAGAGGCTCTGGCACGTCTTAACTACAAGATGAAACGCGAAAACATTGACGCAACGGTTGTTTTCTTCCTTGTTACTCCTCAACCTTACCACTCAATCAACGCTGAGGTTTTAAGGTCAAGAAATCTTATGGAAGAAATTCAGCGCAACACACAGGAAATAGAGCGCGATTTGGGCAAAAAACTTTACGAATACATAACGAGCAATCACGGTACTTTCAACATTCCCGACTTAAAAAGCATGATGTCGGAAACCTTGGAAATGAACCTCCGCCGCAACGTAAAAGCATGGCAGCACAACAATCTGCCGTATGTCGTAACCCACAATTTAGTAAACGACGGCGCTGATCCCGTACTCAACTTCCTTAGAATGAGCAATTTGGTCAACGGCGCGGAAGACAAGGTGAAAGTGGTTTACCACCCTGAATTTATCAATTCGGCATCGCCGCTTTTCCACATGGACTACACGCAGTTTATAAGGGGCTGTCATTTGGGCGTTTTCCCAAGTTATTACGAGCCATGGGGTTACACTCCGCTTGAATGTATGGCTTCTGGTATTCCTTCAATTACATCAGACTTAGCGGGTTTCGGTTCGTACATCAAGGCTAAGAGCGACGAGTTTGAAAACCCCGAAAAAATGGGTATTTACGTGGTTAACCGTAACAATGTTAATTACAACGATAGTGCCGAGCAATTGGCAAACATTATGTTAAGGTTTGTAAAACTCAACCGCAGGGAAAGAATCAGTTTGAGAAACAACGTAGAGGAAAATTCTATACATTTTGACTGGCGCAACCTCACAAAGCACTATTTCGATGCATACGAAGCAGTGTTAACACGATAAAAAGGCATAAAACAATCACTCCGATTTTGTCTAAAATATTTAGAGAAAATCGGAGTGATTGTTTTTTAAATCTTTTACCACGGATTAGAAAACCGTCTATCACTAATAAATGCGGTGTCAGAAAGAGTCAGTAAAAATGCCTTTAAATCCGCTAAATCCCTATCACTTAAATGCATACCTCCGTGATTGGTGTTTATTGACAACGGGTCAATATAAGGTGAGCGTCTTAGTCCGTTGTTATAAAAATCCAAAACTTCGTCCAACGTTTTAAAACGTCCGTCATGCATGTAAGGTGCTGTAAATTCGATATTTCTAAGCGTCGGCACTCTGTATTTACCTTTGTCCATAGGATTGCCCGTAACTTTTGAACGGTCGTTTTGTCCCTCAAAATCAATATCTTTGGCATTGTTCATAAAAAGATTCGTAGTCCAAAGAGGCAAAGCGGGGCTTCCGTGACAATGAAAACAATCAGCACCTTCGGTCGTGAAAAGCATTAAGCCGCGCATTTCGCTTTTTGTTAATTGAACTTCTCCTGCCATAAACCTGTCAAACCGCGAATTGAAACTCACCAAACTTCTTACAAATTGCGCTATTGCCTTAGAAATCAAATCGATATTAACCTCTGTCGTACCGAAAGCCTTATAAAAAAGTTCCCGATAGAATTTGTCTTTTTTTATCATTTTGACGGCATTTTCTACATGACCGTCCATTTCGTGTGGTGCGGTAATTGCCATCGGAACAGTTGTTTCGATATTTTTTCCCTTGTTTTTATCAATAAAACCGTTCCAAAAATAGCCGTTGTTGTTCCAGACAAGATTTACAAAAGGAAGCATAACATTAGGCGTTTTTTTCCCCGAATTACCAATAGGACGACCGTCAGGAAATTGCTCCATACCGCACTCAAACGAATGTTCTTGTTTGTGGCACGTTGCGCAACTCATTGGTTTATCGGGATTTCCTGACAAACGTCCGTCATAAAAAAGATAACGTCCGAGCCTTACGCCGTCAACAGTCATAGGATTGTCTTTCGGAATGTTGAGCGAATCTGGGAAAAAGGGAACACCCAAATCATACGGCACAGGTTCGTATGAAAACTGAGGAAGTTTTTCTCCACAAGAGGCAACTACCCAAAGCGCGAAAAACACGAAAAAAAATTTCACAATTCCATACCGCTTTTTATTTTTTCAACGGCTTTTTCTCCTTCAAGAATTTCTACAAGGCGGATTGCAAAATCAACAGAATGACCCGCGCCAATTGACGTTAAAATATTTCCGTCCTCTTCTATCGGCTTGCCGGTGTAGACATAATTTGCTGACATTTCGTCTTTGCAGCAAGAATGTGAAGTAACTTTTTTGCCGAAACCGATTCTGTTTTTCAACAAAACCGTAGGCGCACCGCAAATTGCCGCCAAAAGTTTTCCTTCCTCGTAATGCTTTTTAATAATACTGCCGACAGTTGCATCTTTTGCCAAGTTTTCATAACCCGGATAACCGCCCGGCAGATAAAGCAAATCTGCATCAGAAAAATCCTTGATTTCCAAAATCAGTTTATCAGCCTCAACTTTTATTTTGTTAGAGGCAGAAACTTGTTTTTTATTGTTGATTGACACGGTTTTAACATCAAGACCGCCTCTGCAAAACACATCGTATGCACCCAAGGCTTCGATCGTTTCAAAACCCTCCGCCAAAAAAATATATACTTTTTTCATTATTTTTTATTTTCTTGTTTTTTATTATTGGAATTAGTTCCGTGGGTTTACACCCACGGCTATTATATATCACCCCTCCGGGGTTTTGGAAACATAATTCGCAAAATTATTTTGCCGATGATGGACAATAAACATATCCTGAAAAAGTTATCTTCTTAGTAACTTTACTAAGTCCACTAACTTTACCGACACCTTTTACATTACCTTTTTGGAAAGCAATAACATCACCAGAATTCACTCGAACCTGATTTTTAAGAGAATACTGTTTTAACTCAGGCAATTGTTCTGTATCTCCAACATAATTAGGAATACTGCCTGATGAAACAGATAATGCTTTCAGAGATGCTGCATCACTATAATTGGAAATATCAACACTACCCAAATTCTGAACCATAGTTACATTATTAGTATTATCATAAAGAGAACCTTTCTCATTATAACAATACATCTCCTTTAATAACCTACCATTAGGAGATGTGACAACATATCCAAATTGATTTTGCCAACAAAGAGTTACATCAGCAGCAGAACTATTAGCCGCAACCGCGGTCAAACCATCAGCATCAAAAGACGATAATGCAGAAGGAGATAGCGTATTAAAATTCAGCGACACGTTAAACGGCTGAACCAAACCTTCTTCCGTCTGATTATTATTATTGCCGCCGCCGTCATTACCGCCGCCGCCATTAGGATTATTTTCGTCCTCCAATTCGCAGGAACTCAACATAAACCCACTTATAAGAAACAAATAAAAAAACTTTTTCATGATTAATGTCTGTTTTTATGGTTTCACTTAATTTATTAAACGCAGCAAAAATAAAAATGTTTCATAAAAAAAGCAAATTATTTTGCCGCAAAATCTCTTTCACTTGACTTTCAACTGTTTGAATGTCGTTATTAAAGACCTCATATTTACAGTTGCGTTTCAGTTCGGATTCTGAAAGTTGATTTTTCATTCTCTGAAACACTTTTTCCTTAGAAACGCCGTCTCTTTCCATCACGCGTTTTACACGAAGCGAAATATCTGCCGAAACTAAAACCGAAAAATCCGCAAACTTGTAAAATCCGCTTTCTACCAAAATCGCACTTTCCAAAACAACAAATTTTTTGTCTTCATTTCTACTCACAAAATCGGAAAAATCTTCAAAAACCAACGGGTGAATAATTTCGTTAAGTTTTCTCAAAGTTTCAGAATCGTTAAAAACTATATCCGCCACACGTTTTCTATCCAAAACACCGCCAAAGTAAATATCTTCGCCGAAAAGTTTTTTGATTTCTAAAACGGCTTTCGGATTCTCGTTTTGAATAATTTTGGCACGCAAATCAGAAGTGAAAACAGCGCCGCCAAATTGTTCAAAAATTTTTGAAACCGTAGTTTTTCCGCTGCCAATTCCACCCGTCAGACCGATTTTTATCATTCTTCTACTACCTCCTTTTTTTCCACCAAAAATTCTACTCCTTCGGGTATAAAACTGATATTTGTTACCCCGAAAACTTCGGGATATTTCAAAAGTTTAACGGTAAGAAATTTCGGCTTTTTTACACCGTCAAGTTCCTTATAATCAACGATTGCAACAAACATTTCCTTAGAAACGCTGTTGAAATTTTCCCAACCGATATTGTATTTCAGAGTTATGTTTTGCGGAAAAATTCTCAACTTTACCGAATCTGGAACATTAATACAACGCACGGGAACTTCCACAGTGTTTCCGGTAAATTTTTCCACCACAAAATCTACCTGTGAAAAGTTCAAATTACAAAAAATATCTTTTGGCACCAAGAGTTTTACTTTTTGCGAAAACGATTCTTTCAAGTCAGAGACTTCCACTTTTTCGGTCTTGATGCAATGAATTGAATCAGTAATATTTACCGAGCCTGAAATTTCAACGCTGTCGGGCTGCAAAATCGGTTCTTCCTTAAACCTGTATTGCTTTTCAAAAGTGATGTCATAATCCAAAACCACCGGCACTTTTTTCATAGCCGAGCGTCCGAAATCGAGTTTTATTGTATCAGGTTTTACTGCAAGACATTTGCAGTCAGAAGGCAACTGTGCTTCAATAAGCGCACGCAAATCATCGTTAGTTATAAACTTCAACGACGAATCCGTGTCAGGAAACTGCCTTATATCGAGTTTAGAAAGGTCTATTCTCAGCGGCGGCAACTGATTGGAAAGCGTCAAAAAAAACGAACCCTTAGCCGAAACAGTCAAATGTAGCATCTCGGTTGTCAAGCCCGGCAAAAGATAATGATTTTTAGGCAATCCGTAATATTCTATGCGGTAATCCGCCACCGTATTGACAGTGCTTCCCGTCTTGTTGAAAAACCACAAAAGAGAAGAAATTATCACCATCACAAGGTAAATCATAAGCCTCGGATTTATGCGCTTATAACGCAGACGAAAGAAAAAAATCTTCGTCTTCCGCCAAAATCTGTTTATCGGTGTCATTCTATCGGTATTTTTCTAAATAATCATTTGCCTTAAAATGTCTAAATTTCAAAGCCGTATTCCAATCTTGTTTAGCGTTTTGTTTCTGCATAGAAAAATAATACGAAAGTCCGCGCCAGAGATAAATATCCGTCAAAGAGGGTTTTAAATCCAAAGCGGCATTCAAATCGGTTATGCTTTCTTCGTACATTTCTGCTTTACAGTAAATTATGCCTCGTATGCGGTAAAACTCCGCAGACTTTTTTTCCGCTGTGTTAACAGTTTTGAGTGCTGAAATTACATCGCCGTTTTCAAAAAATATTTCCGCTAAAAGCAGTTTTGAAGAATCATTGTCTGCAAAATTTTTCAAAACGTTTTCGGCTTTGTCGAATTTTTGGGCATCAAAATATGCTTTTGCGGCTTTGTAACGACAACTTGCAAAAGCCGTATCCGTCTTAAAAGCCGTTTCAAAACTCATTCCCGCCTGAAAATATTTTTTAGCGAGACTAAGTATTCCGCCTTTCAAATCGTGATAAGCAGCATTGTTATAGCGGCATTTGAGAGCAAAATCAATATCTTGAAGTGCGGCTTTATGATTTGAAGTCAAGAAATAATATTTTGCCCTCAAAAAATACGCCTTGTCTTCCCTTGGGTATTTTTTTATGATTTCACACAAATCTTGATAAACGGTCTCACCCCTGCCGTTGTTTATAAGATACTCTATGTTAACGAGTTCCCCTCTGTCCTGAGCCGAAACCGACAAACCCGCCGCAAGCAGCAAAACAAACAAAAAATACTTCATAGTTTTTTTTAATTTTTAGTTTTCTTTGAAAAAATAGTTATATAACCCGTCAGTTCCCTTGTTTCCAAACCCGTAAGACGGCGTTCGTAAACGATACAACGATAAAAATAAACGCCGTCTGCAAGCAGTTTTCCGCTTGACTTGTCAGTAGCGTCCCAGTTGATGTCGGGGTCGGTAGTCGAAAAAACTTCTTTTCCCCAACGGTCGGTTATAGTCATCTCAATATGGTCTACAAACTGGTAAGGATACGGGTGAAACAAATCGTTTTTGCCGTCGCTATTAGGGGTAAAAACGTTAGGCAGACGGTAAACATCACACTGGTCAACACAAACTCTCTCTTGAACCTTGCTTTTGTTTCCCGCCGAATCCTGAGCCGCAACAGCATAACAACCAGCCATTCCAAATTCCGGATAATGCTTATAAGAGTTAACCTCCGGAGAAAACTCTTCCAAAAGTCTCAACTCTCCGTTCAAAGTTTCGGAATAATACAGAAAATATTTTTCGATTCCAAGACCGCAAGCAGTATCAGGTTTCCAAGTAATATAGTTATAAACATCTGTACAGAAGGATTTTACGTGAGTAGATACACATGGCGCAACAGTATCGAGCGGCATTGCGTAAGCCTCCTGCGAAAAGTTTTCAATATGCGTAGGAAGGTCGGGAGCGGAATAATATCCGATAGTTTTCATTTTATAACCGTAACGCTTTCCGTTAACGACATTATAATCTACGTAACTTCCTGTAAGAGAATATCCTATGGAGTCGAATGTAGTTTTGTCGGGATCTTTGCGGTAAATTACGAAAGTATCGTTTTGCCACGGCACATCGCAAACATGGCTTATGAAAACTTTACGGTCAGCGGCTGCAACTTTCAAAAATACCGATGATGTTACAGACCCCGAACCTATCTCCTGATACACGCCGTTAGCATCCATATTAACAAAGCAAACTCTATACATTGCGCCGCCGATTTCCGTATTAATTTCTTTATCAACAAAACTTACAGAATCAATATCGGGAATTTCGAACGGATTATGATAAATTCCTCTATCAACTCCGCCTTGTTCGTCATGCGCAGAAAAAAGTTCATAAAAATAAGGCGGCGGAACTGAAATTGTATCAATATTTTGCGGTTTTACCCACTCCAAACTTATAGAACCCTTTTCAGAATCGGTATAATCAACGGAGGCTTTTGTAAAAGCAACCATTCCGCGTATCAAGGTAGTACATTCTGATTTTGAGGCCTGACTTTCTGCTCCATCAGCAAAAATAGCCGTAATTTTGTAACAATATAAAAAGCCGGAAGTAAGACCTTTTCCGTTATCTGCGTCCACGAAAATAGTATCTTCGGAGTTTCCGATTTGCGCCACTAATGTGTAGCCTGATGACTCCGGCACACCTGTTTCACATCGTTCAGGCACATAATTACGCGGCTTGTTAGAACGGTAAATTCTATACCCGACAGCATTATAATTACCACCCTTATCCCAAACTAACCTTACAGAACTATTAGTAGGCGTTATTTCCGTAATATGCGGCGGCGGGGCTATCACCTTGACCTGTACTTGTTTATAAGAGGTTAACGGCACTTTAAAATCCTCGTCAACAACCTTTACCAATACATCATACGACAAACGTCTGATATGACTTCTCGTGGTCTGCCACTCAAAAATTCCGATAGGCTGTTTTGACCAAGAAGAGTTAACAGTAAAGGTAGCCGGAGAATCCTCCATAACAAAAGGTCCTCCCGAGGCCGACATTTGAAGTTTGTCGCCGTCAGGGTCAGTGGCTGAAACTTGAAACGACAGCACCGAATCGGCTACTACACAATGACTTGCATTATCTTTAATTTCAGGACTATGATTGTCGGTGTCGATGACTTCGACCTGAATATCACGCAAAACCTGACCGATTTTCATGCCGTTTCTCCACTCTTCTATTATCATTGCAACGTTATAAACGCCTATTTTTGCAGGTTTTTCCCAGACGAAATCTCCCGTTACGGGATTGACGTAAATGCTGTCGGTAACCGGCGGCAAAGAATATCCGACAATCTCTTGCGCATCTTGTTGAAGACAAATGCCGATTTTATAAGAAAGACTGTCGCCGTCGGGGTCGTAGGCACCGGGATTGTGAACAAAAGTTTTGTTCAAAGCCGCTTTGTCCATCGGTGAATTTAGAAGCACCGGCGACGAATTATCTCCCGTTACAGGATTGATTATCAGCGTGGTTTTCAGCGCAAAAACCACGTTAACAGAGTTAGGAATGTTGCTAACACCATCGTTTCGATTTGGGTCTTCCATATAAAGTACAAAAGTTCCCGG
>JAEEXW010000058.1 GCA_016287995.1 Bacteroidales bacterium | reverse complement strand
CCTGTCGGTGTTATATTGTTGAAGTTTAAGTAGATAGAGTTTCCGGCGTAGTTTGTTAACGGAAAACTGTATTCTGTCCACTCTTCGGGGACAGAAATTTCTTCTATTTGTTGATAGCGGCTCGGTTTGTTGTTTTGTGAGAGTTTCAGTGTGGAGATTCCGCCGACGGATTTTGCGGCAAAAGTCAAAACGTCAGACGAAGAAATCGCTAATTTCGGTAGCGTGAGGTAGTCGTTTGTCGCTCTGTCTGTCGAGGTAAAACTTGCAATACATTTCTTTCCTTCAAACGCTTGAAAATCATTGTTTTGCAAAATCCAAGCCGTGCTTTGTCCGTTGACATTGACATTTGCCAAAAAAACGTTTTCTATGTCTTCGGTTTTTTCAAAATCTTCAAAACCGCTATCAAAACTGCTTGTTTTTGCGGTTTGCCAAGAGAGCGTTACGGCAGTAGTGTCAGCGTTAACAGAGCCTAAAATTTCTGATTTTCTGTAATTTGTGGTGATATTGTATGGATCGTATGCCTCGGTTTGAGTGATTCCCGAACCGCCTGCGAGCCAATATTTCAGTTGGTTTTCTTTTGACGAAAAACTATCCCATGCCTTGGAAAACATTTGAAAATAATCGTTTACGGGGTCTGTGCAACTTGCGTAACCGCCTGATAATATGCCGATTAACTTTTTTGAGGAGTTGAACAGAGCAGAGCCTGAGGAGCCTGTTTCCGTAGTTCCGACTGTCCATTCCGCGATGTGCCAATGACAGTTCAGATCGTAATTTGTTTCGTCGTCTTCGTTTGGGTAAGTGTCAACGTAAGGCACTGATTTTGAGATAGATATTTTTTTGTAATCGCCGTTAGGGTGATGTATGCAGGCGACTTTTTCGAGGCCTTCGTCTTCGCTGACGGTAAAGCCTGCGTAGTAAGGTTCATAATCGGCTGTGGGTGTGGAAGAAAGTTTCAAAAGCGAAAAATCCATTTCCGGCACTTCTTTTCTTCTTCCGAATGAGGGTGTGTACATAGTTTTTGGGGCGGTTGCTACAAGACTTGCGCCTTCTATCGTTTTGTAAGCAGTGGCTTGTTTGCTTCCGCATGAAATTTTTTCGTAATTGAAATATGCCACCACGGTTTCAGCAATTTCTTTGGAACAAATACAATGTGCCGCTGTCAAAACATACGGAGTGCCGTCATTTTGGTAATTATTAATCAGAGTTCCTGTACACATGTAGAGCATATTGTTTTCCTCAAAACTATATTTCAAAACTGAATGTTTAATATCTTGGTAGTCAAAACCTTCGTCGCAGTTGATGTCAACTTCGCTGCTGCATGAGGAGTTCTCGAAGCGGATTTTTTTTAGTGAGTTTTTTATCCCTGTTATGCCCAAAAAATCATAATATACTTTTTTGATTTTTAAGGTTTTTGGCTCAGAATTTTTTTCTACGTGCAATTCTATAAAAATGCTGTCGCCGGAGACTTGTGAAGTGCGTAAGGTGTTGTGGTTTAGTGTTATAGGTTCTATATACGATGACGAATCGGCGTTGTAGACAAAAAGTTCATTTTCGCTGTCCAAACCAAGAATAGTAAAATAAAAACCTAATGAAAAAGCGTTTTCTGAATAAATTATAAGTTTATATATGTCAATGTTGTGCGAGGAAAATTTTGTTGCATTTTTTAGAAAATCAATGTCTGTTTCCAAAACTTTTGCGAAGCAAAATTTGCCGTCTGCATTGTTTATTGCGGGTTTTTCTATCGTGGCGTTAACGGTTATCGTGTTAATTTGTGAGAGTGAGGTGTTGGCAAAAATTAGCGACGAAATTAACGTTAATATTAATTTTTTCATGTTTATGTATTTTTCTTTGCGCAAATTTATATGAAAATTTTGTTTTTTCAAAAAAACTCTTTATCTTAGCCAATAATTTTATGTAAAAAAACTATGGAAAACATTCCCGCAGGTTGGCTCGTACTCCATACAGAAGGCTGTGAGCCAAAGACTTATGCTCTCAAAGAGGGCAAAAACAGAATCGGCAGAAAAACTGTCAGCAACGCGCCCGACATTCCTGTTGAAAATGATATTTATGTTAGCAGAAACCATGCTATGCTCGTTGTTAAAAGGTTGGAAAATCTTGATTATGAGTATATTATAGCCGATAATACGGAACTTCTCGGCAAACCGAGTTTGAACGGCACTTTTATAAACGGCAGTCCCGAAAGGCTTAATGAAAAACCCGTAAAATTACAAGACGGCGACACAATTCAAGTCGGGATTACAAAGTTTGTTCTTCAAGGTGCAAAAGCCGCAGTTGATGTAGAAGATGCCGTAAAACTGACCTCAAAACTTGGGTATGTTCAGACTGTCGAAATCACAAATTCGGCTGCAATTTTAAGAAAACGTGTATGTTAAAATGTTCAAAAAGTTATTTTTAATTATACTTTCTGCGGTATTGACGTTTGCTGCTAAGTCGCAAAGTTTTACTATATCAGGCAATGCCAAAACATACGCCGGCGACACGCTGAAATTATATGTTATAGACGATTATATCACTAAAAATGAATCACTTATAGCAACGGCGGCGGTAGATAAGAAAGGAAATTTTTCTTTTTCGGGCAGAGTTTCAGAAATTATGCCTGCTTATATTGATTTGACTGTTTTCAAGGGGCGGATTTTCCTGCAACCAAACGTTAATGAAGAAATTTTACTGCCTGAAAAACAGCAGATTACGCTTCAAGACAAACTCAATCCGTATTTCAAAAAAACGGAATTTTACGTTAAAACCGTTAATTCTGACAATGAAGATTTGAATGTTCTTATTCCTGAATTTGAAAAGTATTTTAATTCTGCGATGGCGAAAGTTTTTTATAACACAAGGGGCGTTTCAAAGGCTTCTACTGATAGTATGGAAAATGCTATTAGTCAGAAATTTACGGCTAAAAATCAGTTTTTTCTTGATTACAAGAAATACCGTTTTGCGCTACTTGACTATACCGCTTATCATAGAAACAAAAGCGATATTGTCGGGGAACTTTTTACGGGAAAACAGCCGCTGATGAATAATCCTGCGTATGCAGAACTTTTTGATGAGTTTTTTTCAAACGTTTTTGCCTCT
Source organism: Bacteroidales bacterium (assembly GCA_016287995.1). Lineage (GTDB taxonomy): Bacteria > Bacteroidota > Bacteroidia > Bacteroidales > UBA3824 > UBA3824. The sequence goes on along the minus strand of JAEEXW010000058.1, from coordinate 7,944 downwards.
GGTAAAACCTCTGCTATTGAGATAAAAGATTTGTATCAAGGTGTTTATGATAAAAGTTATAACACTTTGAAACAGAAGATGTTATTAGAGCCGAGGGTTGGAAACGAAGAGTTTGCGGATTATCTTATTCTCAAAGGTTTGAAAGATGCGTACTATGCCGGTAACTTTCCGAAAGAAGATTTAGTTGCCGTTGCGGATTCTATGTCAAGTGCTTTGAAGAACAAGAATTTCAAGAAAATTGCTGCGGGGCTTTCAAAAAAATTTACAATGTTGCTTTGCGGATTTCCGCCGCCACAGTTGGTTTTGAAAGACGTTAACGGAGAGGAATATTATTTGGAAAAATCTTCCGGAAAATTTTTATATTTAACATTTTATAATCCAAATAGTTATACGGCTAATGCTGATTTGGAACTGTTGAAACAAATTCATAAGGAAGTGCCGCCTCAGATGATGGAAATAGTTACGGTTTTTGTTTCGCAAAGCAAAGACGACATGAAAAAAATGTTGGAAACCGACAAGGAAATAAAATGGAAATTTCTTTGGTATGGATTTGATAATCAATTACTTAAAAACTATGATGTTAGGGCTTATCCGATGTATTATCTTGTAAATCCTGAGGGCAACCTTGTGATGAATCCCGCACCGAGTCCACAAGAGGATTTTCCTTCTAAGTTTTCCGCGCTTTATCGCAATTGGAAAAACGACCAATATCGTAATCAATATCGTGAAAATCAAGGAATTAAGTGATTAATGCAATTAAGCAGATATGGAAAAACGGGCTCTCGGAGTATAAGGCATCAAAACTGAGAGCAATAATTGACAATGTGCTGTTTTACACCGCGATTGTCATTTTTTTCGTGGCTGTTTATGAAATCGGCTTTTTGGGCGACGATGTAGATACGCATGTTTTACATAAAGCGTATTATGCTTATCTTTTTTTCTATTTCGTTTTTTTCTCGGTGAAAATGCCGTCTTTCCTCAAAAACAGGGGAAAAACAATTTACATGACTATCATCAAAGTTTTGATGCTTATTATGATGGTCTTTTATCTTTTCAATGTCAATTTTGTTTTCGATTCCGTTGATTATCACGGAATTGTGTACAGGTTTTTGACAAGTCCTAATTTGGTTTACCTTATTATTTTTGCGGTTTTTTTCATCGAAGTTTCCAAAACTACGTTCAAAGTTTTGGTCGCGAAAATCAAGCCTCAGGCACTTTTTGCGCTGAGTTTCTTTGTTTTGGTTTTTATCGGCGCGGGATTTTTGAAACTGCCTAACGCCACGTACGAAAAAATACCGTTTACCGATTGTCTTTTCATGGCAACGAGTGCAATTAGCATAACAGGTTTGCAGTGTGTGGACTCTGCGGAGAGTTTTACTTTGTTAGGTCAGATTATCTTGTTAGTTCTCTTGCAGATAGGCGGTCTTGGTGTTATGACTTTTACGTGTTTTATCGCGTATTTTTTCAAAGATACGAGTTCTTTTAAAGCCGATGCAATGCTCGGAAACATGGTTGGGACACAAGGTATGGGGTCGGCTTTGAAAATGGTTTTGACGATTGTAATTTACACTTTTACGATTGAAATTTTCGGCGCGGTTGCTATTTATTTTTCTGTTGCCGACGATGGTATTTTCAAAAGTTTTACAGAAGAATTGAAGTTTTCTGTATATAATTCAATATCAGCATTTTGCAACGCAGGTTTTACAACTATTCCGGGCAGTATGACCGACAAGGCAATTTTTCATAATTATTATTTGAAAGTTGTGATTGCAACGCTTGCGATTTTGGGCGGTGTGGGTTTTCCTGTTTTGATTAACTTGCAAAATTTCCTGTATCACAAGTTGGTTAATATTAAACGTGTGATTGTTGACAGAAAGCGTTATATTTACGAGCCGAGGTTGATTAACGTTAATACCAAACTTGCTGCGATAGTTTCAACTTCGATGTTTTGTTTTGGTACTCTTACGTTTTTGTTTTTTGAGTGGGACAATACTTTGACGGCTCATGAGGGTTTTTGGAAGAAATTTATTGACTCGTTTTATTATGCGGTAATGCCGAGAAGTGCGGGTTTTAATGACGTTTCTATTTCGGCAATGCGGTTGCCGACGGTTATGTTGCTGATTTTTCAAATGTGGGTTGGTGCTTCGCCGATTTCAACGGGCGGCGGCATAAAAACGACAACATTTGGCGTGGCATTTTTGGTGATAACGGGAATTTTGCGCGGCAAGGACAGAATAGAAATTTTCCGCAGAAAAATCGCTAACAGCACCGTCAGAACGGCTTTTGCGGTGATAATGGTGTCGCTTATTTTCTTGTTTTCGGGCAGTTTTCTGATTGCAATTTTTGAGGAGCACAACGAGAAAGTTAACTTTATAAGTATAGTTTTTGAGTCAGTTTCGGCGTATTGCACGTGCGGTTTGAGTATGGGTATAACGGACGTTTTGTCAACTTCGAGCAAACTTGTTCTGACGTTTTTGATGTACGTCGGCAGGGTAGGTGCGTTGACTTTGGTTGCGGCGTTTTTCACACCCGTCAAGTCGCAGAATTATATGTACCCGAAAGAACAAGTGTATATAGGATAAAAATATTTGGTGTAATAAGTGTGCGAAATGCTCGGCAAATACATTCAAAAATATGAGCAGTTGCAGCAAAAGCCTTTTGTAAAAGGTGAAGGTATATCAGGTGAAGACGTATTCCGCGGATTGAATGAAGAATTTGCAGCCAAAAATTGAAAATTTATGGCTGCTGCAATGCAACAGTCCTATAGGCGTATCGTTTTTAGTGATGTATTTTTCTTTGCTAACTAAAAAAAATGTTTTAAATTTGCAAAAAATAAAAATTGGGAAAGTTATGAGCAGGGAATTGTTACAAAATTTAGGAAATTATCTTTTGGGAACACTTACAAAAGATGATACGGCGTGGCTTATTCAATATTTGATGGAGAGTTCGCATCAAAGGCCGTTAAGACCTTATACAATGGAAGAAATCAATGCAATGATTGATGAAAGTGAACGTCAAATTGCTAACGGCGAGTATTTTACAAGTGAGGAAGTTTTTAAAGAGTTGGCAGAGGAAGAATTAGAACTTGAAGCCGTATGAAAGTAATTTGGTCAGTAAATGCACAAAAACAACTCAATGATATTGCCTATTATATCCAAGAGGAGTTTAGTCGTAATAGGAAATTGAAGTTTTTGCGTGAAGTCAAAGATAATGAAAAACTTATCAGCACGCACCCTTTTGTAGGAAAAATTGAACCGTTATTAATAGACCGTTCGATTTCGTATAGAAGTTTTGTTATCAACAATGTGAACAAAATAGTTTATTATGTTGAAGATAAACGTATTGTTATTGTTGCCTTTTGGGATGCTCGTCAGGAGCCGCAAAAGTTGGTAAATCAGATAAATTAGAGGTTTTTGCAAATTGCAATTTTTCCCGTCGGTGGTTGTTGTTTTATATAAAAACTTTTGCTAACTTTGTGCAAAACTAATTAGTTAAGTCATTACAAATGAATAAGTATGTAATTGTGGGACTCGGAAATTTCGGGTCGTCGCTCGCTATAAAACTCACTAACGCAGGCAGTGAGGTTTACGGTGCGGATACTTCTGACAAAAAAGTTGAAGCCTTAAAAGACAAAATCACTTCGTCTGTAAAACTCGACTGCACGGATGTTAACGCCATAAAAGCCGGTCTGCCCGTTTGGAAAGATGCTGACAGTGTGATAATTGCAATCGGTGAAGATATTGGACAGTCGATACTCGTTACGGCGACGTTTCACCAAATGGACGATTCTAAACGGCTGATTTGCCGTGCGATAAACGATACTCATCAGCGGGTTTTGGAAGCCATTGACGATAAAATCGAAATTGTTCACCCCGAAGAAGAATCCGCCGAAAGGCTTACCGACCGTCTTACTTTGGCAGGCGCACATGAAGTTCTCAGCATTTATGAACAACATAAAGTCGCCGAACTCGTTTTGCCAAAACGTTACTTCGGTATGATGATTAAGGACGTTGACATCAGAAAGAAATATCAACTGAATGTTTTGTCGATTTTGAGGTTTGAAGAGCGTACTAATTGGCGCGGAAAAGTTATTCGCGAGAGAAAAATTATTGACCCGAAATTCGATTCACTGCTTTTGGACGGCGACAGTGTAATCGTTTTCGGGCTCTCAAAAAATTTAAAGGCGTTTGTCGAGGATTAGACCTCGTCCAACGTCTTTTTCAACAAGTTAACCGCATAAACGATTTCTTCATTTGTAATCGTTAGCGGCGGCGTAAATCTGAATGCGTGTTCGCGGAAAATAAACAAATCCGATAAAACGCCGTTTTCCAAGGCTTTATGAAGAAATTTCCACATATCAACTTTTTTGTCAACCTCTATGCCGCGAAAAAGTCCTATGCCCCATGTGCGTTTTACTTTTGGGTGGTCTTTTATAAGAGTCTCAAAATATTCGCCTTTTGCTGTGGCTTTTTCGGGAAGTTTTTCGTCGATGATAAAGTTGAGCGATGCCAGAGCCGCCGCTGCCGAAACAGGATGTCCGCCGAATGTTGTTATGTGTCCGAGTGGCGGCTCGCAAAAAGCCTCCATAATTTTTTTGTCGGCAACAAACGCTCCGATAGGCATACCGCCGCCCAAAGCCTTTGCTAAATTTACAATGTCAGGCACTATGCCGAAATTCTCAAAACCGAACATTTTGCCGGTGCGTCCCATGCCCATTTGAACCTCGTCAAGAATCAAAAGTGCCCCCGTTTCGTCGCAACGTTTCCGTAAGGCTTTTACCCATTCAATATCGGGAATGTTGAGTCCGCCTTCGCTCTGAATCACTTCTGTAATCACGCACGCGGTTTTGTCGGTGATTTTTTCTAAATCTGACATATTGTTGAAATTCAGACGTTTAACGCCCGGTAAAAGCGGTTTGTAGGCTTTGTTGTACTTGTCAGAACCCCAAATTGACATTGCACCTATTGTGCTGCCGTGATATGCTTTTTTGAAGGATATGATTTCTTTTCTGCCGGTAAAGCGTTTTGCAAGTTTCAGTGAGCCGTCCGTTGCTTCCGAACCAGAATTTACAAAATATACGTTGTTTAAATTTTCGGGCAAAACCTCTGTAAGACGTTTTGCCAACTGTACTTGCGGCGACTGAATCATCTCGCCGTAAACCATCAGGTGCATATATTTTTCGGCTTGTTCTTTTACCGCCTGAACAACCTTCGGATTGCAGTGTCCGACATTTGAAACCGAAATGCCCGATACCGTGTCAATGATTTTTTTGCCGTCGGGAGTATACATAAAAACGCCTTCCGCTCTGTCTATTTCTGCTGACAAAGGCGCAAATGATGTTTGTGCGACATATCGCATAAACATCTGTCTGTTAGTCTCTTGAATCATGGTAATTAATACTTTGTTATTGTTGTCGGCGAATTTTTGAACGCCCTTTCGTTGACATTGCAGGTTGCGGAAACGGCTGCGGTTTTTAGTCTCTTACAGTCTCTGAAAGCCGAACTGCCGATTTCTGTTACCGAAGGCGGTATCAAGACTTCCGTAAGTTGTGTGCATTGAAAAGCGTGTCCGCCGATTCTTTGCAGGTTGGACTGTTCCGCGAAAGTCAGTTTTTGAAGTTTATTGCAGTTGTAAAAAGCATCGCCGCCTATGCGTGTAACCGAAGCGGGAATTTCCACTTCCACGAGTCCCGTTTCCGAAAAACAGCCGCCGCGGATTTCTGAAAGGTTTTGCGGAATGTTAATCCTGGTGAGAGACTTGCAAAACTCAAATGCGTAGCCGCCGATTGAATCCATTTCGTCGGGCAGCCGTCCTGCCGTCATGTTTTTGCACCACGAAAAAGCGTAACCGCCTATGAATTTTAAGTTTTTCGGGAAGACAATTTTGCCGAGTTTCGTGCAGTTTGCAAAAGCGTATCCGCCGATATATTTTAAGTTTGCGGGCAGGTTTATCCTTTCGAGATTTTCGCAGTCCTCAAAAGCGTGTCCGCGGATTGTGTCAATCGCATCGGGCAGCGTTACCGAAACAAGGGACGTGGAATTGAAAACATCGCCCCTTAAACCGACAACTTTTTTGCCGTCAACCTCGTCGGGAATTACGAGCGATTCGCCGCCTGTCAAGCCTTCGGTGTAAAATCTGACGTACTTTTCGTTCTGATAGTCCTCATAAAAAACGTGCGGCTTAAAAAACAGCACCGCCGGAATCAGAAACGTAAAACCGCAGTAAATCAACGCTCTCAAAAGTCTTGCGTTTTTGCAGCGGTCGTAAAGTTGCGGCGCGATAACGTCAGAAAACTTTTCGTCGGGACGCGACTTGATTTCCTTGATAAAAAACGTTGACAAGTCCGCTTTTGTAAACTTTTTCCAAAGGATAAAATTCAGGACTATAAGCAGAAGAAGCCCGAATTTTGAATAGTGAAAAACCTGAAAAACAATAATCAGAATCAGGTTTATCGGCGCGGAAATCAGCGTTGCCGTCATTTTTTTCTTTTCCAAATGCGACAGGGATTCCTTTTTCAAGTCAAAATTGTTTTTTGACAGTTCCGCGTTGATGTAATTTTGAAGAATCTCGTTTTCTGTCTTCAAATACAGCGGGTCGATAACTTGTTGTGTTGTATTGTTTTCCATGGTTGTTTTTAGTTTTTATTTGTTATCATTTTTTGACAGGGTCGCAGGTTAAGTCAACACCGAGTTTCTTGAAAATTTTTCTGTCTATTTCCGAAAGCATAACCGTTGAATGAACTTGACAGCCTTTGAGTTTCGGCAGTTGTTCGAGTGCTTTTTTACAAGTTTCCTCCGATGACGAAAGCATTGCCAAAGCCACCAAAACTTCGTCCGTATGAAGTCTCGGATTGTTGCCGTGAAGACTGTTTACTTTCATATTCTGAATCGGTTCAATCATTTCTGCCGGAATCAGTTTTACTGAATGTGCTATTCCGCCGAGATATTTTATGGCATTGAGAATCAATGCTGCCGAGGGTCCAAGCAATGTCGTGGTTTTTGAAGTGATGATTGTGCCGTCTTCGAGTTCGATTGCTGCTGCCGGAAGTTGTGTTCTCTCAAATCTGTCTTTTGCTGCCTTGATAACCTTTCTGTCGTCGGGCGAACATTTTGCCTGACGCATAAGAAGACTGATTTTGTCGACTTCGTTTTCAGTGGCTTTGCCTTCTGCCAAAAGGTTCAGCGACGAGTAATATCGGCGTATGATTTCCTGTTTTGACGCCTCGCAGCAAACTTCGTCATTAACGATACAGTTTCCTGCCATGTTAACGCCCATATCGGTTGGTGATTTGTAAGGATTTTCACCGTAAATGCCTTCAAAAATTGCGTTCAAAACGGGGAAAATTTCGATGTCGCGGTTGTAATTGACAGTGATTTTGTTGTAAGCGTCAAGGTGAAACGGGTCAATCATGTTGACGTCGTTCAGGTCTGCCGTTGCCGCCTCGTAAGCCATGTTGACGGGGTGTTTGATCGGCAGGTTCCAAATCGGAAACGTCTCAAATTTGGCGTAACCGGCTTTGATTCCGCGTTTGTTTTCCTGATACAGTTGGCTGAGGCAGACAGCCATTTTTCCGCTGCCCGGACCGGGTGCCGTTACCACAACGAGCGGTTTTTCGGTCTCGACGTAGTCGTCTTTTCCGAAGCCTTCGTCAGAGCAGATAAGCGAAACGTTGGTCGGGTAGCCGTCTATTTTGTAATGGCAGTACGTCTTGATATTCATTCGGTTGAGACGGTTGATGAAAATGTCAGCCGCTTTTTGTCCCGAATAATGCGTTACCACGACACTGCCGACAAAAAGTCCGCGTTTTAGGAACTCTTCCCTCAGCCTTATAACGTCCTTGTCGTAAGTGATTCCGATGTCGCCGCGTATCTTGTTTTTCTCGATGTCGTCGGCGGAAATCACGATGACAATCTCCGCGAAGTCCCTGAGTTGCATAAGCATTTT
>JAEEXW010000498.1 GCA_016287995.1 Bacteroidales bacterium | reverse complement strand
ACGAAAAATCCATTCCGTTTCCATATCCGCCGTTAAACAAAGGCCCTACACCTACATACAACCCTTGTATCACGTTAGCACCGAAAAGGAAAGCCAACTGGTCGGAATGAGCGTTGTTGTCCCAAAAGCCGTGCATATAGTCCAAACACATTCTGAAACCTTTGTCGCCGCTTTTGTCTTTGCCGGAAGAAGAGTTTTTACTCTTGCCATTTTCCGCATAACGTCCGGAAGAAATCACCTCAATAATCAAATCGTCGTGTTTTTCCTTATATTGAACGTCAAACTGCGCACCCGAACTTTTGGCTTCGCCGCTTTCAATCTGAAATTGAAGATTGCTGCCTCTGAAACGCGAAAGCGCGTCGTTAGAAAACTTCATAACCGTTCTCTCATCGCCGGGTGCGAGATTTTGACAATCCGTGATTTTGTTGCCGTTTTCAAAAACAATAACACTATTTATTATATACTGAGAAGAATTTTTTATAATCATATTATCCTCTAAACCAAAGTTTTGCGGCACAATACGGCTGACCGTAAACACATTCTTGTTTTGAGTCTGGTTAACCGGATTTTGCGGTTGAGTGCTTTGAGCCGGAGTTTCTTTCTGTTCGGGTTTTGACTGCGACGCCGCAACCGCTCCGCCGTTAGAAGCACCTTTTTTAACCAAAGAAATTATGTTTTGCCCCAAATTCATATACATTAATTTCAAACGTCCCGTTTCGGACGGATTCGGGCTTCCTTTAACGAAAGGACAATCAAAAACACATTCAGCCATACCCGTTTTAAGGTTTATAACCTCAACCGTGCCTTGAAAAATCGTACCGCCACTTTTCGTCTTAAAAGAATACGGATTGTGAATAAAATATCCTGCACCGTTACCCATATCCAACTTGTCAACAATAACCCGCACCTTATAATCTTTGCCTTTTTGGTCATACGGGTTGGACAAGTCGAAGTTAAAACCGCCTTTTTTAGTTAATCTTGTCATTTCATAATTAAACATCTGTTCGGCTGTTAAATGGTCTTGCGGCCAGTCTCTTACAAAATCGTCCCCGCGTGATTTCAGATAAGCGTCCAAAGATTGTAAATTCCCGATTTTTTCTGCATCTTTTTTGTTGCTTCCAGCAGGAAATTCTCCGACCTGAGTGTTTTTATAATCAAATTCTACACAAGCAGTAGCGTTAGTCATCATTACACCAGCGTTTCCCGCACTTACAGTAACTTCACTGCGTTGTGCTTTAACGGCAAAGTTCAAACACAATGCGATACAAAACAACAATATTTTTTTCATTGTTAGGATGATATTTGCCCGTAGAACCTCCCAAACACGGATTAAAAATAAAAAAAGACGTGGGAATTCTTATTAACATTGCTTTCCCACTACTGACAGGCCTTCGCATTGCCCTTGGGGATGGGATAAGCAACACTAAGTCCACGCCTACACAACGATACGGTATGATAATAAAAGGACATACCATATACATATATGCCATAATTGCGCAGACGTTATGTTGCGTTCCTCTACCCCTAAGTACAAAGTTGCGAAGTTTGTCAGTAGCAGAGAGAACGTAAATAAACGTCCTTGGAATCAGGACTGCGTATGTAAAAAGGTCGCAGCCTTATCCGTAGCAAATATAGAATAAAAAATTCTTATTTACATAACTTTTTTAAGTTTTTTTACAAAAATTTTTATTTTTTATTATAACATATTAAGGAATAATAGGTTATAATGACAAAAAAATATTCTTTTTTTTCCGTATTTTTAGAAATAAAGTTAAAACTGCGGTTTCCATTCCGCAATTTTTATCAAAAAGTGCGGTTTGTATTCCGCAATTTCGGAATGAATTATTAAAAAAAAATTTTTCTTTGCCTTTTGTTTTATTTTTGCTAACTTTGCCGCCGTATAAATAAACAAATCATGATAACATTAGGCGTATTTTTCGGCGGAATGTCGGTTGAACACGAAATTTCTGTTATTTCGGCGTTGCAGACAATTCACGCTTTTTCTGAGTTTAAG
>JAEEXW010000057.1 GCA_016287995.1 Bacteroidales bacterium | reverse complement strand
GTTTTTGTCATAATTAGTGTGAATTAATGTTGTAAACATCTGCAAATATAAGAATTGACCATTAGATTTGCAAGGGAAAAGAGGAAATTTTTTAAATATTTTTTTGTAACTTTGCGCTCAAAAAATAAATTCGTATTTTAGAAAATTTGTAATTATCTTTGCAGTAAATTTTTATATGAAATTTATTATGAGCGGAGATGTAAGGTGGATACAGAGGTATTCTAATTTTCATAAAGCGTGCGGTAGGCTACTTGAACTCACGGAAGAAAGATCCTTAGATGGCTTGTCAGAATTGGAAGTGGAAGGTCTTGTTCAAAGATTTGAATATACTTTTGAATTGTCGTGGAAGGTTTTGCAGGATCTTTTGACTTTTGGCGGATTTCAGTTTATGCCGGGTCCTAATGGCGTAATAAAAACTTCGCTTGAAGCAGGGTACATTTCTGACCACGACGGTTGGCGCATGATGCTTAAATCACGCAATATTTTTACGCATGTTTATGATGAAAACGAAATATTATCAACGGTAAAATTGATTTACAGTGATTTCGCACTGCTGTTCAAAACACTTGACGAAAAACTTGAATGTTTAACTCATAATCCTGATTATCAATGAAATTCGGACTTTCGGACAAAGTAATTGAAGAAATTCAAGACGTTTTCCGTAGGTACATTGAAGTAGAAAAAGTCTTAATATTCGGTTCAAGGGCAAAAGGCAATTACCGCGCCGGCTCTGATATTGACCTTGCTGTTATCGGTAATAATATTGATTATAGGTTGATATTGAAAATTGGCTGCGAAATCGATTCTCTTGAACTTTTGTACGGTATAGATTTGCTTGATTATCAGTCAAAAAAAAACACTCCTATCGGTGAACATATCGACAGAGTAGGACAAATTTTTTATGAAAGGTTAGGTTAATACTTTGTTTCTCAAATAAACTGAAAAGAAAAAAATGACAATAGAAGAACGTGCTAATTACGGCTTTGAATTAAAACAAAACGGTGTCTGCAATTGTGCAATGGCGGTTTTGAAGGCTTTTTCTGACAAATTGGGCGTTGACGAGATGACGCTAAAAAATATTTCATCTGGATTTTCTGCTGGTATGGGCGGAATGGAAGGCACTTGCGGTGCAATTGTTGGCGCAGTGATAGTTGCAGGATTTTTAAGCGGTGGTGTGGGTACACCAAGAATTTCGCGTCAAATCGTTCAAAAGTTCAAAGAGAAATCCGGCGCTACAATTTGCAAAGATTTAAAGGCCATAATTTCCGGCAAACCCCGTTGCGAATGTCCGCAATGCGTCTACAACGGTATTATCGCATTAGGTGAAAGTATGGAAATAAAGTTAAAATAAAAAAAATCATCACATTATGAAAAAATATTTTTTAATCGCTTCTGCTGCCGCTATGTTTTTGGCGTGCGGTACAAAACAAAATCAAAATGCAGCCTACGACCTTGCATTTTACGGTTTGAAAGGCGACGTTAAAAAAATGAACAAAATAGAGTTTGACCAAAACGGGAAAATTACTCTCATAGACGGCAAAAATCTGTTTGAATTGGAAACACCGCAACGCTCGTACAACGAGGAGACTGGCGAATTTATCGATGTGGAAAAATGGACACGTGATAGTACAGGCCGTATTACAAGTCAGTGTGCTATAGAATACTAGCAAATTTACGTTTGGAAAGGCTCGCAAATAGTCCGCGACACCGTATATTGCGAAGGTCAGATTTTTCTCACCAATTACGAATACGACAAAGATGGCAACCGCGTAAAATGTACAACGGTAATGTGTGAAGACAACGGCGAGTTCAAATTTGAGCCCTGCGGTTTCCTTGAATTTACTTACAAGGATTTCGACTCCCACAACAATTGGACAAAGTGCATCACAAAAAGAACCGACCAAGTAACAAAAGAGGTTTCAGAAGAAGAACTAACAAGAAAAATTGAGTATTGGAAGTAACCAATACTCAATTAGAACTTAATAAATAAACCTTTACAACAAATCGAAGTCTAAACTTAAAAAAAAACTTTTACCCACTATGAATTCAAAACCCTTAAACCTTGGTATACTCGGCACGGGCTGGATTGCCGACAAAATGGCTGTTACACTCTTAGAAATGACTTGCGCAAAGGCTTATGCCGTGGCATCGCGTTCAAAAGAAAAAGCGGAAAATTTCGCTAAAAAATATTCGTTTTCAAAGGCTTACGGTTCGTATGAAGAATTAGCCGACGACCCGGAAGTAGATTTAATCTACATCGCAACGCCTCATTCTCACCATTTTGAAAACTCCAAAATGTGCCTTCTAAAAGGCAAGCCCGTACTTTGCGAAAAGGCTTTCACCGTCAACGCCGAAGAAGCCGAAGAACTCATAAAAATCTCGCAGGAAAAACACGTCTTTCTCGCCGAGGCGATTTGGACTCGTTACCAGCCTATGCGAAAAATGATTTCAGATGCGGTTGAAAGCGGCGTTATCGGCACACCGAAAATGCTTTCGGCAAACCTTTGTTATCCCAATATCGCAATGCAACGAATGTATGACCCGAAATTGGCAGGCGGAGCGTTGCTCGATTTGGGCGTTTACGTGCTGAATTTTGCCGCAATGTTTTTCGGCAGCGACATAAAATCCGTGTCTTCGCATTGCATAAAATATCCCACGGGAATCGACGCTCAGGAGTCAATCACCCTTGAATACAACGACGGAAAAATCGCGGTTCTTTCATCGTCGCTAATCGTAAAAAGCGACCGTCAGGGCATAATCTCCGGCGACAAAGGCTTTTTAATCGTCGAAAACGTCAACAATCCGCAGAGTTTTTCTGTTTATGACGAAGATTACAAACTTGTTGAAAAAGTGAACTGTCCGCCGCAAATCACCGGTTATGAATACCAAGTGGAATGTTGCAAACGCGCAATCGAAGAGGGACGCACAGAACCCGTTGAAATGCCGCACGCCGAAACGCTCCGAATCATGCGGCAAATGGACAGTCTTAGAAAAGAGTGGGGCGTAAAACTTTGTAACGAAAAATAAACACAATATGAAAAAAGCAATTAAAATACTATTTTTCAGCCTTTTAGGACTGATTGTTCTGGCTGTGGTTTTCACATGGTCAGCCTTTGGAGATATGATAAAAGGCGCGATGTCGGTTGAAAAATTGGACGAAGGATTTTATTACATGGAGTTTCATGGCGATGACGGTTTTGACGAATTTCTCTCGTCAGGCGGCGCAAAAAATTCTGACGATATGGCGCAGCAACTTGCGAAATTACTGTCAAAAGGCTATTACACGCCGCCCGCAATGCCCGACACCGCAAAATTCGGCTGTTCGACTTTAACCGCCAAAACGCCCGACAACAAAATTTTGATGGGCAGAAATTTTGACTATCCCACAGGCGTCGGTGTGGTACTTCACACTTTTCCGAAAAACGGTTACGAAAACATTTCAACTTTTGACGTAACGCTTTACGGCTTTGGCGAGGGATATTTGCCGGAAGGTTTTCAGAGACAGTATATGGCGTTGAGCGGACTTTTTGTCGCGCTTGACGGTATCAACGAAAAAGGCTTTGCCATTGCCGACCTTGTTGCGGGCGACAACGCAGAAACCCATCAAAACACCGGCAAACCCGCCCTCACAACCACCGCCGCCCTTGCTTATCTTCTAAAAAGAGCCGCCAACGTTGACGAGGCTGTCGAACTGCTTAAAGGAATTGACATGCACTCTGACATCAATTATGCGCATCATTTTGCCATGTCAGACAAAACGGGCAAAAGTGTTGTTGTAGAATATGTTGACAATCAAATGATTGTAACCGAAACTTCCGCCGTTGCCAACCATTATCTCTGCGCAGAAAAACTCAACGCCGGCTGGATTGAGGGCGATAACCGTTACAAACGGCTTTGTGAGGTTTATGACAATGCCGGCGGCGTTTTGGACTCGTTGAAATTGCAGGAGGCGGTATTTTCGGTATCGCAACCCTCGCCAAACTACGGCACACAGTGGACAATGATAATGAACCTTTCAAAGCCGTCTGTTACGTATTTTAGAAAACGGAATTTTGAGAAGCCGTTTCACTTTGAATTAAAATGCTCAAAATGAAACTTCTATTTCGTTGATGCTTTTTATAGCGGGATGGTTTTCAGTATGTTCGCCGATGAATTTTTCCATCCACATCATATTGTACCAGCGGTTGAATTTAAAGCCGCATTTTTGAAACTCGCCCACAAACCTGTAACCGTTTTTTTCGTGAAAATAACGGCTTGCATTTGTTACGTATTTGTCATCGGGGTCGCAAGATGTTGTGATACTTGCGTTTACGTTTAGAATGCCTTGAAGACTGAGAAGTCTTTCGAGTTCTGACAAAAGCAGTGTTCCGAGGCTGTTACGGCGGCAGTCTTTGTCGATATAAATCGAAGTTTCTATGCACCAGTCGTAAGCCTTGCGGACTCTGAAACGCGAGGCGTAGGCGTAACCTTTTATCACGCCGTCTTCCTCGGCGACGATGTAGGGATAAAAGGAGAGTGTGTTTTCAATTCTTTTTGCAAACTCTTCCACGGAAGGGATTTGCCATTCAAATGTAATCGCCGTATTTTCAACATAATAGGCGTAAATTTTTAGAATCTGTGCCGCGTCTTCCGGCGTTGCAAATCTTATTTTCATATTCGTTTGTTTGATAATAAATGTGCCGCAAAGGTAGCACTTTTTTTTCGCAATTTTTCTTTTTACTTTTTAATTTTTCCCAAAATATTTCTTACTTTTGCAACGCGAAGTCCGCTGCTTGTAGGGCGGGCGGAGTAGTTTTTTAGATTAAGGCGTTTATTTACGCTTTGTTTTTGATTAATTGAAACTTCGAACACTTCAATCTTGTTTCAAGAACATAGCAGCGATAGATGCCCATGGGATTATGTATATAACTGTACGGTATACCGTAGGTGTGTCCGTATGTTTTTGCATAAAGCGTGGGTCTTCGTTGCTCGTTCTAAACAAGATGGGCAGTTCGAAGGCCTCAATTAATGGAACGGGCATAAATGAGTGATTCCACGCCTTTTTTATGTCAGTTCTGAAATTGGAATATCGTCAGACTAAAAAAACAGGCGATGAGCATACATATCGGAAAATTGATAAAATCGGTATTAAAATTACAAGGGCGGAGCGTTACGTGGTTCGCAAAAATGCTCAACTGCAACCGTTGCAACGTTTACAATATTTTTAAGAAGGAAAACCTTGACACCGAACTTCTTAAAAGAATTTCCATTATTCTTAACCACAACTTTTTTCAAGAGTTTTCAGATGAAATGAATCTTCAAATGTATAAAAATTCGTAACACTTTTGTATATATATTCGCAACGGGGATTTCTTGGAGGGGAATTTTTTTATACGTAATTTGGCGGAGTAATTCTAAACCGTAAAAATTATGGCACTATTTCAAGTAACAATCAAAAGGAAAAAACAGTGCGGCGGCGTTCATTTAGAGCCGGGAATGAGCGTTCAGGTCGCGACCAAAACAGATTCTAATCCGCTCGCAACCAACAAGCAACTTATCCTTGACGCTTTTATGCGCGTATATGGCGTTGATTTACAGAAAGCGATGGCTCTGAATCCTACCGATTTGGAAGTGGTAAAAGTACATAATTAATAACATTTTAAAAAACAAATATCATGATTTGGACAATAATAATTATAGCGGTAGTTGTTGTGATTGCAGTAATTGTGAAACGCAGCAACAGTGAAAAGCAATTGAACTCAGCAAACAAAACTAATACAATTCCTAATAATATATATAAAGATATAACCGGTTATGACGAAAATGTGCTTAATATTACAATTAAGCATGATAATGGTATATTTGAAAAAAAACTATTTGATAATATTCCTACAAAAGGCAACTATGAGGACATAGATGTAAATTGTGGATATACTGAAATTGATGTGTTGTTGAAATTTTTGTTTCCCCAAATATATATGTCGTACTTGAAGTATGAATTATTCAGCATTACAGCCGAAGAATTGAATAACTATATAAAACGCTTGCACATCAATATTCAGCATTTGACTTCCAATAGTAGTGTTAAATTATCTCCGGAACAGGATGTGATGACTCAATTAATAAACGATTATATACTTCCAGGGGCAACCAATTTAATGCATAAAGAATGTAGAATACATTTACAATCAGCAATGTATAAGCGTATATTTGATTTATTCGATCTGAATAGGGATTTGGTTATGCGATATGGAGGATTGGATAAAGTCCCACAAAACGAACTTAAACCAATATACCCTACATCTGAAATAGAAAAATTGGAGTTCACTATTTTGGATATGGATGAAGGCAAAATAAAGTCAGATTTTTATTGGGAAGTTTTGTTTCGTAATAGTTATGATATTGTTTGGAAAATGTTCCCAATTCAGCAAGAATTTAAACGATTTTATGAAAAACAGGGTGAAAATTGGCTGCGAATGAGTGAAGTACAAGACAATATTAATGAAAAAATAGAGGACATAGTCAGATTTAATAATTGTTTACAAAAAACTATTAATGTTTGCGAGGAAAAAGCAAACAGAATAATTGATGATACATACGGTCAGGTATTGTTAAAAAGCGGTATTAACCAAAAACAATACTATAAGGAATGTGATAAAATAAAGCAAATGTATTCATCTCATTTGAGTCCAATTGTGGCTGCTTCATGTGATGCTACTGTCAAAAAAGTAGCAGCAATTATTAAGCAAAAACAAGATATACTTGACAAGAATAACGCCGACATTGTCAAATATCAGGATATGTTAGAAATAATAAAAAAGCAAATGGTCGAAGAAAATCAACTTCAAAGAATAAAAGAACTGAATAAAGAAATAGGTAAATTTGACAATGAAGCAGATATTGTGAAAAAAGAGGAAAAGAATCTCGAATTTGAAAATATGATAGAAGATATTAACCGAATGGAAATTGAGGTTAATGAGCGCAGAAATTTGGAAATTCAGTTCGGAGAGATTGAAATATGATTGTTTAACTAAAATCTACGGAGAAATCAACCGCCGGAAAGGGTGTAAAACTACAAAACTAAATTAACAATATGGCATCCACAAGAGCAAGTATTAAACAGGAAATAGCAAACTATCTTAATTGTTCTGTAAACATCAAAATTGATCCGCCAAATAGAGATCATCCAAGTTGGACAATATATAATGCCTATTTTAGGGACGGTGATGATTACGATGAAAATTGTAATACTGATGTCGATGATTATATTGGAGGCATTTTTTCAAATTACGGAGGTTCTTTGGCTCGTTGTGATTCTGACAGAGGCAGTTTGTGGATTTGGTGGGCTATGCAAGAATAAGTACTAACTAAAAAAGTCTCTTAAATGTTGAATTTAAGGGACTTTTTATAAAATTAACGGAGAAATCAACCGCCGAAAAGGGTGAATAAACTAAATGACAAAGTAAAATGAAAGATAATTTGATAATTGATTTGAATAAAAAATATCCTAATGCGAATATAATTTTTATTTCAGAGACAAATAATAAAACTCTTATTATTAAAGTAACGTGAGTTCGATGAAATTAGAATAACGTTAATTGATTGTCATAATATCTTTCACATGTAATGCATGGTTTCTTCGGGAAAAAGCAATAAGCAGCAATTCCCCCAAGCATGTTGACCATGAAGTTGTTAAAAGACCGATGTCGTGAATGTTCCACTTGCGCTATGTTTTTTAGTTCGTCGTTGACAGTCTCTATGATTGCTCGCTTTCTTGTCAATAATCTGTCAGAGAGAGTCATTACTGCTCCTTTCATATTGTTCTTGAGCTTTGTGATTAGTTGTATGCCGTCAACAAACAACCTCTGGAACAGGTCTTTGCCAATATAGCCCTTGTCTCCGACAAGTTTCCCGTACAGGAACTCTACGAATGAGCCGTATTCAAGCGGCTTGCGGTCGTCAACATCACCGGGAGTGATCATGAAGTTGAGCAACTCGCCTTTCTCATTGCATATCAGATGCAGTTTGAATCCGAAGAACCACCCCATGGAGCATTTTCCCCTCTGCGCAATGCCTTTGAAAACCTTGTGCATGTGGATGCGTTGGTTTTTGCAGACTCTCAGAGGCGTACTGTCAACGAAACTGATGCCTGTACATTTGCCCAAAAGTACGTTCTTGATGAAGATGGCAAGCGGTACAGCAACTTCTTTTTCAAGCTCCACAAAACGGTTGTACGACACAAGTCTTGGAAACAAATGGCGCAAGTGCTTGGACACATGTTCCAAATAGAAATGTTTTAGGCAACGATAGCCCGAATTGTGAAACAAGATGATGATTACCATCACTTCCGCCTTAGAAAGCGTCCCGTCTCTATGATAGTTCCGTTTTGTAGCCTTTGGCAGAGTATATTTTTTCATCTTTGCATCAAAAAAATTGCAAAAATCATCCGCCATACAAAAAATTTCAGTAACTTTGTCCTCGGAAAACATTAGCGATATTATTTAGTTTAACTTCTTTTTTGACACTTTAAAGTTACTAAATATATCGCTAATTTCCTAATTTTCAGATAATTATTTTTGAATTATTTTTCGTCGAACTCACGTTAAAATATTATTACCAAGTCTATTACAAAAGATACTATCAAGACCAAACGCATACGAAATTTTTCTTCTTGAATTTTGAAATCATATTTTTTACCGAGTTCTAACGCCTTGTTTTTCAACTTTTTTTCATACGAAGATTTCAACGCGGAAATTTCCTCAATTTTTGTATTCCGAAAACTTACAAAATCCTCCGTTTCAAATTCGTATTCGGCTTTTGAGGCTAAAAACTCCGCTTTCAATTCGTCCCAAGATATTTTTAAAGCGTCATTCCATAATTGTTTGGCTTTTTCTTTTTGATTTTGAGATAAATACAAATCAGACAAGAGTTTATAAGTCTGTGCAAGTGTATGACACTCCAAAGACTTTTTCAAATATTTTTCTGACAAGTCGGGCATACTTTCAAAATATGCCGCCCCCAAATTGTAATAAATATATGCCTGATAATAAGGTTCTAATTGCTTTGCAAATTTTTCACTTGCCTTTGCACACATAATAGCACTGTCTTTTTGTCCGGCGTCATAGTAACAAACCGATAAATTTATCAGCGCACAAGTTTTTAGCCGCTGTATTGAAGTTTTGTTTGCACAAAAAAAGTTTTTCCTTGCATATTTTAGAGACTCTCCCGGTTCCAAAGAATTACCGTAAAAAGAAGTCAATGCTCCGTAAATTTTACTCGCGAGTGCATAATCATTTGTCTTTTTTACTAATGTTTCCGCCTTTTTTAAGTCCAATAAAACTTTTTCGCTGTAATCATGAAAAGAAACCAATGCACGAAAGCAATAAGAATATGCAAGTTTTTGATTATCACCATTTTTAGTATAATAATCAATACTGAAATTAATTAAAGAATCATTTTTGACAGCAATTTTTTCACAATAATTGTATCTCGTAAGCAGAAGGTTGTAGTAAGCCCTATTTTCATTATTTTTAATCATATCAGGCTTGATAGCATCCAAGGCTTTTTTTGCGCAAGAATCATTATAACAGCTCAATAACGTATCAACTTCAACAAGTTTGTAATATATTGCATCTTTGGCGTTGCATGCACAAAGGAAAAATATAAGAATAATCAGCTCAGTTTTTAAGTTTTTCATAGTTTTTTCTCAAATGACTATGCAAAATTAGTAAAAAATAATAAAGAATCAAATTAGTTTTATAAAAAAAACACTTCAAAATGGGGGTATCTTAAAAAACTAAAAGATTGATTATCAAGGTTTTCTCTATTTTCAGTTGAAGTATCGCACTTGTAAAAATAAAATTCTACATATAATTTTGTGTCATAATTTTTAACACAACAAAAGTACAATTATGAATAAAAAAATTTTTATTACAACAGCATTTTTAACGCTTGTAACTATTAGGTCTAATGCTCAAAATGGTACAAATAGTTATGGTACTAACGACATTGACCCGACAAAACAACCAGACCCTACGGGCAAAATTATCAATAAACCTATAAAATCGTCTGTAAACGTATCGTACAACATTTCTACAACAGTTTTGACCGTTAGTTTTTCTTCTATTTCTAACGGCGGCACTGTTGAAGTTTACCGCGACGGAGTAATTGTAGCCGGAATAACTGCCGGAGGCGGTACAACTTTTAGTTGTATGCTTAATGACTACGGCGAAGGCGATTATAATATAATCGTAAGCCAAGGAAATACAGTAGTATATTCTAAAAATATTACTATTAGGTAATTTATTAAAAAACAATAATTTATATTTTATTAACTAAATATTTCATTAAAATGAAAAGAACCATTCTTTCAGCAGTAACGGCAGCGATGTTTTTTGCCGCCTGCTCAGATAAGGAGGATTTAGTTCCTCGAAATCAGGTTCAGGACAAACCGATTGTAAGCGAAGTGATTCAATCTAATGTAATCACGCTTGAAGAAGCCCGCGAAAATTTGGAAATTTTTTTAAAAGATTTTTCATCGCTCAGTAAACGCAGCGGCGACTTTTCTTCAAGAAAAATCTCTGACGGATTTACTTTGAAATCCGACAAACGCAGTATTTCAAAATCTACGGAAGAAACGCCTGAGGCGAAAATTCACGTTTTTAATTTTGAAAATAACGGCGGCTTTGCTATCATGTCTGCAACCCGTGATATGCCGGAACTTTTGGCAATAACGGAGGGCGGAAATATCGACACAAACGAGGTTATTGAAGATCCGGGGTTAGCACTATTCTTGTACAAATTCGGAAATATGCCAATTATTTCTTCCTCTGACGATGAACCCGCCCATCAAGAAAAAATGGATCCGGGGGTTACGGCGCATACTGAGGTGTTTTATACATACGGAGATTACAAAAACGAACTTTTCAATCCGGTAGGTGGATACTGCAAAGTTCATTGGGGTCAAGAAGAACCGTATAACAAATATTGTCCATTAGAATATGGTGATACTACAAAAACCGGGTGCGTGGCTACGGCGTGTGCTCAGTTGATGTCTGTGTACCAATATCCTACTTCTTACAACGGTTATTTATTCAATTGGGACAATATGATTAACAATCGGGATAACGATGCTGTTGCAAGATTA
>JAEEXW010000056.1 GCA_016287995.1 Bacteroidales bacterium | reverse complement strand
TTTGATGTTTTGAACGATTTTTTGTTCAACAACTTTTTCATCAATATCTTGTTTGTCGCGCTCGCCGATTTCTTCCGTGTTTATGAACTCCAACGCATACGAATCTTTAAACATCATTACGGCTTTGCGAGCCGTTGAAGAATCGGAAATCGTTTGTGCAAAATTGTTCGGTATTGTATTCCTATTTTCATAGGCTTGTTGCTTAATGAGTGTTTTGAGTTTGTCGACCGAAAGATGTTCCTCGCCTGCACGACGGATGTAATAATAACGTGCATAAGTATCTTTACACATCGCCAAAATGCGGGTATGGTGTGTAAACGGAACATTGAAAAAATCTGATACTGGAAATTCTGCAATATTAGGAATTGCTAACGAGTGATATATATCTATTTCATTATTAGTTTTTTGCATTTCTTCGGTTGCAACCGAAGAAATATTATTGATTGTATTTTGAGTTTCTTCGGTTGCAACCGAAGTTTCTCCGTCTAATACCATCCACTCCTCATAAAATTTCCGCATTTCATACATTTGAGTCACTGAAAAGCCTCTTAATCCGGGTAGTTCTTTGTGGAGTTGTTCGCTAATAGCCTCAATAGCACCTGTTCGTAATAGACCCTTTCGTGTATTTTTGGAAAGATATTTTCCAATAGCGAAATAGACTGCAAGTTGAACGCGGTTAACATCTTTTAATGCTTCGTATTGACCTTGCATTATGGCGGTTTTGATTGCTTCAACCGCGTCTGATAATGGAATTAGAGTTTCGTTTTTGTCCATAAGTTGTGCGTTTTTATCTTAACTGCAAAGTAAAGGTTTTTCAAGGAGATTTGCAAAAAAAAAGTTATTGTTGCAGAATTAAACAAAATCCAATCCCGTCTTATTAAAATGTATACACAACACCGATAGTTAAGCCTTGTAATGCCAAATTCCAATCAAAAACATTGTCAATGATTTTTTCAGAGTTAGTACTATTGTTGGGGGTTATGATGCAATGTGCGTAGTAAAGTCCGCCACTATATGCAGTTGCACTCCAATGCGAATTGAAATTGTAATTAACAATAGGGAAAAATCCGAAACCAAATATGTTCGTACTATAATTATCGGTTTTATTGTTTTTATTTTTACCGAATCCAAACATTGCTGTTGACTTTACACCGAAATTTACTTTTTCTGTTGCTACAAAATCAAAACGAAAATACGGACAGAAAGACAACATATTATCAGCCTCCCAATTACTTGCATTATTAGCATCCTTTTCTTTACTAAAAGTGTATGTAATTTCTGACCCAAAAGCCATTCTCTTACTAAAATAATATCCCAAATCTAAACCAAAATTCAAATTGTTTTTTGGATTACCTTTTGTTATGACAGTTTCCTGTGACTGTTGCTCAATTGAGTGAGGTATAATATTACCCTTCTCATCAATTTGATCTCCAAATGTTAGAGATGTTTTATTATGTTCTATCATCTCACTTTCAGAGTGCCTTATACCAAAATTACCGGATAAGTATAATTGTGCATTAGCATTTGATGCGAAAGCAACAATTACAGCCAAAATACATTTTCTCATGATTTTCTATTATTTTTTTACGTTTTTTGTTTTGAATGCGAATAGCAATTAATTTGTGCCATAGCAAAATTATGAAAAAGATTTGAAAAACGTGTTTTTTGTAACGATTTTTTTTTGTGTCTATTCCTATATTTTCAACTGCCAAAAACTATTAGGAATGTTCTTTTTTTGAAAATTTTTTTTGAAAATTTTTATTTGTCGAAAAAAAATCTTTATCTTCGCCGCTAATAAAACAGAGGATATGGACAAAAATTTCAAACTTTCTAACGGTAAAACCATTGCGCAAGTGGAAAACGAGATGAAACTCGGCATCGAAAAAATCTATTTAGATGCTTGGGCAAAAGGTATGTCCGTGCCGTATTGGGACGAAGACAGGGTATTACATTTGGCAAATCCTGACGGTAGCGATGATTTAGTTGATTTCGATACCGACACCAAAACATATACTTTTTTATCACGTGCAGCCGAGCCGGGGAAAGGACGGTTTGCATATCTGTTAGGAAGATAAAAAAGTTATGACATTTCAAAAAAAATCTTTATCTTCGCATTTGAAAATCTAAGCATTATGCCGTACACACCGCCATATTCAATCACAACGAAAACAGTAAAATTAATTGCGGAAATTTCGGAAAAAATTGGCGCAATAACAGCCCTTTCCGATAATCCGTTAAGTCTGCAACTCCGTAGAGAAAACCGTATAAAAACAATTCATTCCTCGCTTGCGTGGATTCCTGTCGAAACTCTCGTCAAACAACATCAAAAAGAGTATTACGACGCGCTGAATTTTACGCTCACCAATGCCAACAGCACTCAGTTTATTGAGTTTATGCTCCACCTTTTAAACACTGAAATCGACAACATTATCAACCGTCAAAAGGTTACCATAAAGGTTACTATAAAGGTTACCATAAATCAGCAAAAAATCATTGATGCTATTAAAGAGAATCCGTATATCAAGCAATCAGAACTTGCTGAAAATATTGGTATTACGCTTAAAAGTATCAAGTCAAATATGAAAAAACTTCAAGACGAAGGCATTCTCCGCCGTATTGGTGCTAACAAAAACGGTTATTGGGAAATTTCTCAAAGTTAACCCTTAAAAAAACTGCAATTTTTTTATTTTTTTGAAATTCCTGTTGAAATCTCGGAAATTTTTGTTTACTTTGCGCTATAAAAATTTAATCAAAAAAAAATTAGAAAAATGGCATTTTCAATCAGCGGAATCCAGCAGATTGGTATCGGCGTAAAAGACGTTTATCAGGCTTGGGACTGGTACAGGGAATATTTCGGAGCGGACGTGCTTCTTAGCGACGCACCCGGTGAGGCTGCTCTTATGCAACCTTACACCAATCATCAGCCGCAGTCAAGACACACTATTTTGGCGTATAACATGCAAGGCGGCGGCGGTTTGGAAATTTGGCAGTACACTTCAAGAGAGCCGCATGAACTTGATTTTCAACCGCAACTCGGCGATTTGGGAATTTTTATCGGCAAAATCAAATGTCAAAACGTTGCGGCGGCTTATCTGAAATTCAAAAATGATAATTTGACTTTACTTTCAAGTTTCTCAAAAACGATTGACAACAAAGACCATTTCTTTGTAAAAGACCCTTTCGGAAATATTTTTGAAGTTGTTGAAAGCGACATTGTTTTCAACGAAACTAAGTCAAAAACAGGCGGAATTTATGGCGCAATCCTCGGTGTCAGCGACATGGAAAAGTCAAAAGAATTTTACAAAAATATTCTCGGTTACGATACCGTAATTTATGACGAAACCGATGTTTTTGAGGATTTTGCAAAACTGCCCGGCGGAGAAGAAAAATACCGTAGAGTTCTTCTCGGACATTCACAAAAACGCAAAGGTCCGTTTTCTAACTTCTTGAACGCCTCGCAGATAGAGCTTGTTCAGTTAGTGGAATCCGACAGAGAATTAAAACATATTTACGATTTCAAAACGCATCTTTGGGGCGATCCGGGATTTATTCAAATTTGTTTTGACATTAGGAATATGAAGGATTTGCGCTCGCATTGTAGAAATTATGGCGTTGAATTTCAGTGTGATTCCAACCCGGAGGCTTACGAAAAAGACGCGGAAATTTTTGACATGGGCGGTGCTTCGGGACACTTTACTTATATTGAAGACCCTGACGGCAGCCTTATAGAATTTGTGGAAACATATTATGTGCCGATTGTTCAGAAATTCGGTCTTGGACTTAACCTCAAAAAACGCAACCCCGAAAAAGCGTTGCCGGATTTTGTTATGTCTGGTCTGAGGTTTTTGCGCAAAGGCGACGATTACACAAAATCCGAAACTGCGAAAGAGAAAAACCGCATTTCAGACGAGTGTGCAAAACAGTTGAAAGAAAAATTAAACAAGTAAAAAATGGCTAAAAAATATTATTTTGTCTGCAAGAGTTGCGGACACAGAATTGAGAGTTTCAAAGAGTGGTTCAACCACGGACAAAAATGCCCCGAATGTGGTAAAAATTTTGTTGATACCAAATATACCGCTTCACCTGAAAAGTTGAAAGACCTTATTTTCAATGCAAAAGATGTAAAAAATCTTTGGCATTATTTTGACTTTTTACCCCTTGACGATGCCAAAAATATCGTTTCGGCAGGGGAGGGGGTATCACCCGTTAGCCGTTGGGACTTTTTGGAAGAGGTCGCAAAAAAAGAGTTCGGCAAAACGCTGAAAGTCTACGTTATGCGTCATAATTTCAACGACGGAACGCGTACTTTCAAAGACATCGCCGGAACGTTGGCGGCATCGGTTTTGAAAGAAAACGGCGTAACTGATTATGCTGTTGCAAGCACCGGCAATACGGCAAACGCTTTTTCGCATTATCTTGCAAAAGCGGGAATCAATCTTTATGTTTTTATGCCGCAAGATGCTGTAAAAGAGAATATTGCCTCTGTCAGCGCATACGGACAGAAAGCCGTAATTTGTAAAGGCGACTATGCTTTCGCAAAAAAAATTGCAGGCGAGTTTACCGCCAAAAACAATATTTTGATGACAATCGGCAATACCGATCCGCTGAGGGTTGAAAGCAAAAAAACTTGGGTTTACGAGTGGCTCAGATTAACTGGTGAGTTGCCGACGGTTTACATTCAGGCGTTAAGTGGTGGAACGGGTCCTATTGCGGTTGAAAAGGCTATTCATGAGGTTTCGCAGTTTGGTGATTATAAATGTCCGAGATTTATTTCGGTTCAGCCGAGCCTTTGTGACCCGATGACGCAGGCTTGGGAAAAAGCTAAAAGTCAAAACTTTCCCGAAGGCTGGCAGCATGATTTTCCGAAGATTCAGAATCCTAAAACCAAGGTTCAGACTTTGGCAACCGGCGTTCCGGGAACATATCCGATAATTGCTGATTTGACCAAAAATTCGGGCGGCGAAATCATCACTTTTGACGAGACAAAAACGGCTGAGGTAGCGCGTTTGGTGGCTTTCAAAACGCTTGAAAAAATCGGTCCCGCGTCGGCAATCGGTCTCGGCGGATATTTTGAGTCGCTCAAAAAAGGCTTGTTGAAGGACGGCGACGTTGTGATGATAAATCTCGGCGAAGGTCTTGAACGTGCATCTTTCTTCCTTTCTGAACTCGCTTACAATTTCGATACGGTATCTTCCGCTGACGAAATCAAACCTTTCAGCAGAAAAGATTTGGAATTTAAGTTGTGGAGAGATATTTTGAAGTAAAAAAAGTCGGGGATTTTCCCCGATTTTTTTGATATTTTTCTAAAAAAAATGTAATCAATTCATTTATTTTTTCTATATTTGCGTACTTTTTTTGAAGAATGAAAAATGGAAAATTTTAGCGGATATTTTTTGGGTACGCAACCTTACGGCACTAATGAGGGCGGTTGTCTGCCTTATCGGGAAGATGAAATAAAAAGACTTAACTTTATGCTTGATAATGAGAGAGTTTCTCTACTTTCGTCGGAAAAACGTATGGGAAAAACCTCTCTGATTAATAGTGTGATTTCGGCAGAAGAAAAACTTTCTGTCAAAAAAGTTATGCCTTTGAAATTTGATGTCCCGCCTTTTAAATTTGGTGAACAGGTGCTTGAAAAACAGTTGGTCGGTTTCTTTCTGAATAAATGTCAAAAGCCGTCTTATATTGACATGGCGTTTGAAAACGACAACTCGCTTTGGTATGCTTCCAAAAAATTGCAGGCTTGTTTTCCTGAAATTTCACGCTTTTATTTGATTTTCGATTCATTTGAAAATTTTTTTACATACACTGACTCTGCGCGAAAAGAATTTGCAAAAACGCTTTCGGGTTTGATTTACGGGGATATTCCGCAAAAATTCAACGAGGAAATCCAAAATATTATGCTTGGAAAATCCGATGCCGTACTTCCGAAAGACGCCATGAAACTTTTGTACGAAAGCCTTAACGTTTCCGTTTTGTTTTCGGTTTCGGAGGATTCTTACAATGCGATGGCTGAGTTGGAGGAAAACATTCACGGCGTTTTTAATAATACGCTAAAACTTTCGCCGTTTGATTTTTCCTCTGCGCAAAATGCTTTTCAAACCATTGCTAATCAAGATTTTGACGGATTGTCAAAAGTAACTTTTGACGAAAAAGCCGTTGAAAAAATTATTTCCGGCGTTTCTTTCAACAGCCTTGTTAATCCGGGATTTTTGAGGAATGCGGTTTTTTATTTTAGAAAAATTTCTGACGGTCAAAGTATTATAAATGAGGAGTTTGTAGAAAATTCCGGGTATTTTTCCAAAGACCGTTTTTCGTGGTTTTTGGACGAAGAAACACCTGAAAACGAGCGGGAAAATTTTTGCAGTTTTGCCGTTAACGAGATGGTTTTGGAAACGGAAACCCAGCCGCTGCCCGCCGCAAAATCCGTCGCTGAAAAAAAATACAACGTCAGCGTGGAACTTTTGCAAAAGGCTGAGAAACTGTCAGTTTTGAAATCTGTTATCGGCTACGGCGGGCGGATTTTTTATTTGCCTTATAATGCGGCTATTTTTAGGGCTTTGGTTTCAAAAAAACAAACCCAAATAAAAATGCTTGATTTTCAGAATGTTAGAACAAATAAAGTGGTGTCTTTTGCTGACGTGAAGCCTCAGCGCAAAAGCCTTAGAAACCGTACTTTGGTGCTTGCCTGCATGGTTGTTGCCTTGATAAGCATGGCGTTTGTGTTTTTGGCGTTTTCGTTGAAGAGTGATGCAGAGCGTAATGCTAATATGGCAAAAAGTAATATGTTAACGGCATTTGCGTTTCAAAAACTTGAAACAGACCCTACTTTCAGCCTGAGACTTTCACAGAGGGCGGTTGCTTTGGATACTGCTAACGTTCAGGCTTACAGCGCGTTGCTCAACTCTTTTTATAATACGGATATTTTCTACAACATTTCCGGCGAGGTAAAAGAAAACGTTGTGAAAGCCGAAATTTCCAAAGGCGCGAAATACGTTTTGACTTTTGTAAAAAACGACGCTCTCGGACAATATTCGGCGCGTATTTTGGACATTTCCGGCGACGTGGTTTTGGAACTGCCTCACAAAAAAGAAGTTACGGACATTGTTGTTTCCACTGACAATTCGTTGGCTCTGACAACTTCGTATGACAGCACGGCGAGAGTTTTTGACTTTTCGGGCAAGGAACTTCTCTCTGTCAGAGACCATAAAGCCATACTTTGGGCGGCGGATATTGCCTCAGACAATTCCATGTTTTTGACGGCTGGCAGCGATTACAAAGTCAAAGTTTGGGACATGAATGGAAAATGCCTTTCAACGCTTTCTGGACATGATTTTGATGTTTATTCCGCGAAATTTTCTCCCGACAACAGTATGATTCTTACTGCTGGCGGCGACAATACGGCAAGACTTTGGTCAAAGGACGGAAAACTTTTGCAAGTATTTGAAATTAAGGAAGATAACAGATTTTCTGTCTCAATTATTATTTCAGCGGTTTTTTCTCCTGATGGGAAATACGTTTTGACCGCTTCAAACGACTATCTGAACAAAAACCACAAAGTAAAACTCTTTGATTTACAGGCAAATGAGTTGGTAACGTTTTCAGGACACGAAGACTGGATCAACAAGGCTGATTTTTCGTCGGATTCCAAGCATGTCATCACCTCGTCAAGAGACAAGACGGTGAGAATTTACAACATCAACGGCAGTTTTGAAAAAGTCTTGAAAGGTCATAACTCCAACGTTTGGAGCGCGGAGTTTTTTCCTGACAACCAGTCTGTTGCAACTGTCGGCGATGACCATACGATACGCTCTTGGACGCTCGGAAAAAGGTTTGAGACGTACAGCGGCGCAAAGAACGTAAGTTTTGCGTGTTTTTCGTCAAACGGTCTCAACATCGCCGTTGTTGAGGACACGGTTGCAAAGTCGTGGAATCTTACCGGCGAAATTGTCGCTGTTTTTTCAGGACACACTTCTGCTGTCAATACTGCGCGTTATTCCTCTGACGGGAAATATCTCGTAACCGCTTCAAAAGACGGCTCGGTTAAGATTTGGGATGCATTGTCGGGCAAAAATTTGCAGACTTTTTACGACAAGGACACAGCCTCTGTCAACGATGCGGTCTTTTCGCCGAATGGTGAATATTTGGTTTTTGTCAGCGACAGCAGCGTGGTTATCAGGAACTTAAAAAACAATACGGGAATTTTTGCGCCGGGACATTCTGGTGCGGTTTCCTCGGTTTCTTTTTCGCCGGAGGGTGAAATTTTCGTAACCGGCGGCGAGGACGGCAAAATCGTTCTGCACTCTCTTGACGGTAAAGTACTCAGGACTTTTCACGGACACGACGGACAGGTTAATTCGGTATGTTTTTCGCCTGACGGTAGCAGCATTATTTCAACATCTTCTGACCAGACTGCGGTTTTGTGGGATAGGTTAGGGCAGATGCGGCTGACTTTCCGTGGGTATGAAAACAACGTAAACTCCGCTGTCTTTTCGCCTGATTCAAAATTTGTCCTGACCACTTCCGACGATGCTCTTGCAAGGCTTTGGACTTCGGACGGCAAAGACGTTATGGCTTTTAAACACGAGGGCGAGGTTTCGTCGGCGGTTTTCTCGCCTGACGGAAAATATATTCTCACCGTCTATAAAACCTCTGACGGTCTTAAAACCATGAAACTCAGAATCATAAGCCCCGACGGAATAACACGTCATATTGACATGCTTGACCTCTACGGCGATGTTTGGAAACCGGATTCCAAAACCCTGAAAAAATACGGAATGGACTAATCGTCCTTCCGGTTTTTGCGCAGATGCTGACGCCACGAAAACATCATAAAACACACGCCGGAGCAGACAAACATTGTTCCGGCGTTTTTCAGTCCGTTTTCCACCGAGGAGGCGATTGCGATTATAAGGCATAAAACACCCATGCAGAGCCATAAAATTTCCATGGCTCCGCGTTTTTCTTTATTGGTTTTCATTTGTTTGTGTCATTGAAAAATCTCCGCCGTATTCGTTGTTGAGGTTTACGATTCCGTTAACGTCAAGAAACTTGTAATTCTTGAACGCCATGTCGGATTCAAAACCCTGTTTGCCGACAATCACAGTGCTGTCGGCGTCTACGACTGTAACTTTTTTTACCGAGAAAATTTTTTTGCGGTTTTCGTCGCCGAAAAGTTGCTCGGTGAGAAGATGTGCGCCGTCTTCGTTGTAGATAACGACGTTTTTGCGTGCCTCCCAGAGTTTTTTCTTTTGATAATAAACCGCATAATCCGCTTTCAGACGGCTTTTTTCTTTGAGTTTCTCGTCATAAAAAACAACGTTAACGCCCTTTGGAAATTCCATATACGGTTGCTCAACCGTTTCGTAATGGTCGGCAACCGGCGCAGTAACCCGCGTTTGAAGCGAATGTCCCGAAAAATATTTCGTGTCAAGGTTTGTAACCGAGAGGTTTGCGAAAGTCTCGTCAACGCTGTAATTGTTTAGCGATTCCATTTTGGTACTGCAACCGCAGAGAGCCAAAGCCGTTAAAAATAACGTAATTTTTTTCATCTTATTTTTTTTCTTCTTCTTTGACAGGCGGAGGCGGGGGCGGCGTTGATTTTTTCTCGCGTTTTGCTCCGGTCTTTGAGTTTTCTTTCTCCTGAATGAAAAATTTTTCGATTGCCTGATGCAAATCGTCGTTTTTCACCTTGCCGGAGATGCAGATTTCCGCGCCGCTGACACCCGTAATGCGGATTTCAGAGCGTTTGAGCCTTACCCATTCCACGAGAGCCTCCGCAATAGTGGTAAGAGGTCCCGTTGCCGAGCCTATCAGCGCGGTCAGCCCCGAAACTATGCCCGGACCCATTTCGCCTTTTTTGGCTTTTTTGGAGGCTAGTTCCACTTTTTTTATACTGCCGCCGTTCTTTTTTTCGATAAATGCTTTCAACGCCATAATGTCTTCTTTCGTGGCGTTGTCTTTTGCGTATTCAATTTTTATTTTCATTTTTCATTTTTTTTGGCGGGATAAAAGTAGTACATTTTTTTCATAATTCAAAATTTTCGTATTAAATTTGCGGCAATAAATTTTGTTTGAAAATGAAAAAATATTTTACTTTTTTGTCTTTTGCCGCAGTTTTGGCTTTCGGTGCATGCGGTGGCGGAAAAAATTCCGTTGACAAGGACGCTTTGCAAGGTAAATACGAGGTGGATTTGTCGGGTATGACAGATATGTTGGAAAAAGAAATCGCTGACAAGGGACAACTTCCTGCCACAATGGTTTCGATGATGCTCTCTCAACTTGACCTTACGGTGCAGTTTGAAAGCGAAAAAGCCATTATTGACGCTTCGGCTGTTGCCGCCGGACTTGTAAAAGGTCTTTCACAAAACATGTATTCTCTGCCGGTTTCGCTTGACTACAAAATTGAAGACGACAGCGTTCTCTATTTCAAACCCGAAGGAAGGGATTTTGAAAACGCTGGCGTTATCAAAAAAATGGGCGAGGGTTACGACTACCTCAAATTTGTCCCGAAAACTCCGAACGGAGAGAGGGTAGAACTCACTTTGAGACGGGTAAAATAAACCCTTTTGCAAACTCTTTTGAGATGTAGTTTTCTTCGTTCATGCAGACTTTCTGCGAAAATTTTACGCACGTTTCTACGATGTCGCTTATAATAGTTTTGTCGATTTTTTTTGACAAAACTATTTTTGTAATATTATGTTTTATAATGCCGTAAACGAGACCTGCGTTAAAATTGTCTCCTGCTCCGACGGTGCTGACAGGTGTAATTTTAGGCACGTTGAAATTCAAGACTTCACCTTTATAATAATATGCGCAACCGTCTTTCCCTTTTGTTAAGAAAAAATGTCCGTCGGGGTTTATTTTTTCTAATTCGTTGAAAGTTTTTTGGTCGTTGTCAGACGAAAAAATCAGCGCAAAATGTTCGTCGCTGCCTTTTACGATGTCTGCAAACTGCAAGTTTTCAACGATATACGGAAAAACTTTCGGCAAATCTTTTAAATGCGGTCGTCTGAAATTAGGGTCGTAGACAATAATTGAGCCGCTATTTTTAGCCTGAGTCAAAAGTTTTTTGATGCCGCTGCGGATTTCGGGCATTATTACGTAGAATGAGCCGAAGAGCAAAACGTCGTCCTTCTTAAAAT
>JAEEXW010000497.1 GCA_016287995.1 Bacteroidales bacterium | reverse complement strand
ACTTCAAACAGCGACATTGATTGGAGCAAATCTATTGCAGAAATAGATGCGCAGTTATATAAAAAATACGGTTTAAGCCAGGAAGAAATATCGTTTATTGAATCAATGATAAAGCCAATGGAATAATGAAAGTATTTTTTGCTTTTGCGGTGAAAAAGTGCTATATTTGCCGCAAAATTTGCGGTGAATAATCATAAAAAAAATAATAAGGCTGACAAGTTTTTTGGACTTATCAGCCTTATTATTTTCTCTTTCTCTTAAAACTCCTTAATAGTTAAAACTTTGTAAACGCAAATAAAACAAAAAATTAGAACAAAAACGAACAATTTTTTTATTTTTTTTCATAATTTTGTTTCAAAATTTTTTCAATAGAAAATGACAAAACAAACAATCGCAATAATTACCCTTGGTTGCAGCAAAAACCTTGTGGATTCCGAAGACCTTGCAACAAGGCTTTACAACAATTATAACATTCAGTACGACAATGCAGAAAACGCTGATATTGTGATAATTAACACTTGCGGCTTTATTCTCGACGCCCAGCAGGAAAGTATTGACGAAATACTTTTTTACGCCAAGGAAAAAACCGAAGGCAAAATCTCAAAACTCTTTGTATTCGGCTGTTTGTCAGAGCGTTACAAAAAAGATTTAGAAAAAGAAATCCCTGAATGTGATGAATTTTTCGGCGTTAATTCTTTGGAAGAAATTCTTAATAAATTAGAAAGCAATAATCCCGTAAAAGATGTCGCCCGAATAATTTCAACACCGAAACACACCGCTTACATAAAAGTTGCCGAAGGTTGCAACAGAATGTGTGCTTTTTGCGTAATTCCTTATATAAGAGGACGTTACGTGTCAAGAAAAATAGAAGACATAGTTTCTGAGGTTACAAAACTCGCTAAAAACGGCACAAAAGAATTCAACCTGATCGCGCAAGATTTAAGTTATTACGGTTATGACCTTTACGGCAAATACGCACTCCCCGATTTGTTAAAACAACTAATTGAAATTCAAGAGGTTCACTGGATTCGTCTGCATTACACTTATCCGAATAATTTCCCGACGGAAGTTTTGGAATTGATGAAAAAAAGCGACAAAATTTGCCGTTATTTGGACATTCCGATTCAGCACGTTTCTGACAAGATTTTAACAAAGATGAAACGCGGACATTCAAAGGACGAAACAGTTGCGCTGATAAAAAAATTCCGCTCTGAAATTCCAGATATTGCGCTCAGAACCACGCTGTTAGTCGGTTTTCCGGGCGAAACAGACAAAGACTTTCAAGAACTCGAAGAGTTTGTAAAAGAGGCTGAATTTGACCGTCTCGGTGTGTTTCAATATTCGCCCGAAGAGGGAACTTTTTCCGAGAAAAACTACCGCGACAACGTGTCAAAAAAGAAAAAACAAGAACGCGCCGATAGAATTATGCAAATTCAACAGAAAATCTCGTTGAACTTAAATATCAAAAAAATCGGAAAAGTTTTTGAAGTTTTAATCGACAGACAAGAAGGCGAATACTTTATCGGCAGAACTCAATACGATTCGCCAGAGGTGGATTGCGAGGTTTTAATAAAAATTTCTGACGCACCAAACATCAAAATCGGAAATTTCTATTCAGTGCAAATCACTGATGCTGAGGAATTTGACTTATATGGCAAACCAAATGAATAAAAATGAACAAAATGAACGGTGCATTTTTCGAGAAAATAGCCTTATCTTTGTATCAGCAATAACAGAAAAATGCAATCATTCAAACTATTAATGGATTAAATAGTGAAACATTAAATTTTGTTTTCATTTGCAAGTCTTTTTATAATCAGTTTTTGTAAAATGCAAATGCAACCGTTTAATCAAATTAGAGACGAAGCCTCAGAATCCGAAAAGGTTCTGAGGTTTTTTATTTTTAGAAAAATTCATATTTTTTCACAAAAATTAAAATGAACAAAATGAACGGAACATATTTGAAAAAAACTCCATACATTTGTAATGTGAAAATCAAAGATGCTTTGGTTTTTCGAAGTACTTAA
>JAEEXW010000496.1 GCA_016287995.1 Bacteroidales bacterium | reverse complement strand
AATCCAATCATGATTGCACGGACGAGCATCCACACCCGATTCGCCACTTACGGCAACTTCCTCAATTTCAGACGTTAAATATGGCGTAAGGTCAACGGCAGAGAGCATCGGAGCCACCATAATGCTCTTGTGTTTGATGGGCATAGAGAGAAAAATCGGCAGACGGTAATCAGCCATTTGTTGGTTTTCAACGGTGCAGCCCACCATCACATTGTCGTAACCATCGCCCCAATCGCTTGGAACACAGTCCATAAAGCGGTCGATGCGTTTGGTGAAAAAATAAAACCAAAGGTCGCTCCGTTGCTTAATCATCTGCCAACATTCGCCTCGCCACGGGTCGGCATCTTTCAAGAGAAAATCTGACGTAAAACACGTGAAAACAATCCGTCCGCTTGGAATTTTCCAACTTTTGTCGCGTCTGCGTTTGATTGGGAGGTTGAAATTGCCGGTTTTTCTACATTCTTGGCTCGAAATTTCGCTGCCGTACATCTCATCCTGACGATAAACGTAACAGTATTTGCATCCGGGGCTTATCTTTGTGCAACCGTGCCACGGATTCCAATCGGCGTATATTTCCCAATGCTCTGACATGATTAGATTAGTGAAGTGCTTAATTATAATTTCCTGTAAAGACAAGTTACCAAAAAAATGAGGAAGTCAAACGGCTTCCTCCACTTTTTTCTAAAAATCTTCGACCTCCGGACTCTAATAAATTTAATCCTCTTTCGGTTTTTTCATAATTGCGTAGATTTCAAAACAGAAACCTGCCAAAACCACAATCGGAGCCAAGGTTATGCGCGTAAAACTAAATATCGATTCGTCAAAAACATTCGGGTCATCGCTTCCGCCACCGCCCATGAGAATAAAACCAAGCAAGATTATTCCCAAACCAATTAACATCAGTTTATAATTCTCTTTTGAAAGAGCCATCGAAAATTTTGATTCTTCTTTATCGCTTTTGTATTCCATTTTCCTAAATTTTTTTATAACTTCGGGACATCGCCCGTTAAAAGTCTCTGTGTTAACAATGCCGTCATAGAAACGCCCAAAATACCGTGAAGTCCAATATTTTGCCCCGTCCAATAAACATTTGACGCAAGTTTTTGAAACGGCATTTTCTTCAAACTTCCGTACGCACTGCCCTCTGCCGTTGAAGTGTAATCCCTATATGTCAAAGGCGTAGAAACGTAGAATTTATCAACCGCATTTTTCAACCCAGAAACGTACTTATCCGCCAAATCAATAAGTTGAATGGCTTTTCTCTGTTTAAAATCCTCGTATTCAGAGCCTCTATGACAAGGTTTTGAACCGTCATCAAATTTTTCAACGTCTTGCCAAAGCATTGGGGTCAAAAGGTCTACGTTTTCGGCATATTCACCGCTTTGAGGTACGGCGTAACTTATTAACGCACATTTCGGAAAGTCTTCCGCCCGTTGAAAACCCTCCTGCCAAACCTCGCCCTTATGAATGTAAACGTTTCTGTTCAAATACTTTAACGCATTTTTTTTCAAGGCAATGTTAACAGTTAACATTCCGAAACTATTTTCAAGCGAAGAATAACGTCTTTTTTGAGCGGCACGAATAAACGAAACCTTATCAACAATCTTCATCAATTCCGCAGGGTGAATGTTTGAAACAACGTTTTTCGTTTCGATTTTTTCACCGTTTGAAAGTTCTAATGCCGTCAGCGCACCGTCTCTTTCGTCTGCGGAAACAACTTTTGCTTTCGTTAAAATTTCGCCGCCAAATTGTTTTATCTGAGCGGCAAGCGAGTCAGCAATCTGCATACCACCACCTTTTATACGATACGCACTTTGGACAAACGATGAATTAATCTGCACAAAATGATAAAGCGGCAGTTTTTCTGTCAGCGGCAGTTTCGGCGAAGTTCCCGACAAAACATTTTTCAAAACCTCATTTTTAACGTTTTGGGTAAGATAATCCAACGCGCCGGTCGAAAACAACGAATCGTCCGCCAGCATATCTTCCTGCCTGCGGGAAAAAGCGTCAAAAATATTTTCTCCGACGTTTTTCATCAGTCCGACGTAATT
>JAEEXW010000055.1 GCA_016287995.1 Bacteroidales bacterium | reverse complement strand
GATGTTGACTGCGCAGTCAGCAAAAAGGAATACGCCGTCCTGACCGTAATTCTTGTCTTTTACGACAACAACAAATGCGCCCGAAACTGTACTTACGCCCGGAGCGGTTTTGATATACTGCAAAGCGGGACGGATAGTGTCAGCGGTAGAGCAGATTGCGCCCGCAACCATACCGTCAGCGTGTCCGGCTTTAATCATAAGCGTGCCGAGATAGTAAGGGCTGTCAAGTTGTTTCAAGGCTTTCTCTACGGTCATACCTTTTGACTTGCGGATTTCAGCCATGATTTCGGCATACTGCTGTTTGCCTGAAAAAGTTTTCGGATCAACGATTTCGGCTTTTGAAATGTTTTTAAGACCGAATTTTTCCGCTTCGGCTTTGATTGTATCGGGATTGCCGATGAGTACGAGTTGCGCAATGCCTTCGCCGAGAATCTGTTCGGCGGCTTTAAGAGTGCGTTCTTCTTCGCCTTCGGGCAATACAACACGTTTGTTTGCCTTTTTAGCGTTCTCTCTTATTTGTTCCAATAATGTCATGGATTGTAAGATTTTTATATGGTTTGTTAACAAAAATTATTCGACAAAATTAGAAAAAATTGCATAGACAACCAAAAAAAACTTAGTTTTCAGTGCAATTTTTAATTTTTTTATATGTAAAGTTTTTTACCTTACCCAATTTTCTATTTGCAAATCAGATATTCTTTCAAAATGTTTTGTATTGTTGGTAACCAAGGTTAAATTACGTGCTTTTGCAGCTGCAGCAATCAGTAAATCAAAGTCTTGAACCATTTTTCCCGCTTTGCACAAAAGAGTTTTCTCTTTTGCAAATTCGTCTATTCCGTCCGCAAAAGGCACTATGTTAACCTCGTCTAAAAAGGCGTCAACCAGTTTCAGATTTTCCTCAGGAAAATCACTTTTGTATGCACCGTAACGCAATTCAGCAACAGTAATATCGGAAATAAAAACTTTTTTACGACCGGTTTCTTCCAACCGTTGCTTAATATTGTGCTTATCCCTGAGATAAAAAACACAAATGTCCGTATCAAGCAAATAACCTTTCATAATTCGATTTCCCTGTTTTCGGTTCTGGTCTGATATATATCGTCAATGATTTCCTCAGCGGAACGGCTGTCTTTCCATTTTCCGGCGAATTGGTCTGTCCAGTTTTCTTTTTTGGACTCTTTGTGAGCCACAGAATTAACAAGCATTGCCGCAAGTTCGAGTTTTACCATATCGCTCAAATTTTTCAGCAACGACCAATATTTTACGCTCAGAGGCGATGAGACTTCAAATGCAGATACATTCATAATTACAAACTTTTTCTAAAAACAAAAATACAAATTTTTTTTCAATTTCAATAATAAAAAGGGAAAAATTTTACATTCTGTTAATATTAACGCTTTCTAAAACGCTGATTTTGTTTTAATTTTGCAGCGTAAAAATAAAAAAAAACACACATCAGCAAAAATGAAAACATTTTTTTCGATACTTGCACTTGGAGCACTCACTCTTTCAGCCGGCGCACAGACCGACACCACAATACAACACAGCGAAGTAGTTGTAACAGGAACACGCAACTCAGTAGACGTCAGATATTTACCGCTAACCGTTACACAGATTTCAAACGCAGAATTAGAAAAAAACTATGATTTTTCGGTTTTGCCTGCAATTATAGAACAAACTCCCGGACTTTTTGCAACATCAAGAGGGATAATCGGTTACGGAGTTTCAACAAACGCCGCCGGAAGCATAAAAGTGCGCGGTGTAGGCTCTATGGCTCAACTCCTTGTCTTGATTGACGGACAGCCGCAGTTCGCCGGGCTTATGGGACACCCGATTCCCGACGCATATCAGAATTTTTCAACCGAGAAAGTCGAAATCATACGCGGAGCGTCGTGCCTTTTGTACGGCTCAAATGCCATGGGCGGGGTAATCAACATAGTAACAAAAGACGCTCAAAAAACCGACGGCGCACAGACGGATTTCCAAATTTCTGGCGGAAGTTACGGAACGTTTCAGGCACAGGCTTCGGGCAAATTCCGCCGCGGAAAGTTTTCAAGCACGCTCGGCGTAAGTTATCAGACAACCGACGGACACAGACCAAACTCCGGCTTTGAACAACTTTCAGACTTTATAAAAGTCGGTTACGATATTTCAGACCACTGGACGGCTAACGCGGATATTAATCTGACGAATTTTCAGTTTTCAAATCCCGGACCCGAAGGCGCGGAAATTTATGACTCTGATGCAGATATTATAAGAGGTCTTGCAAGTGTTTCGTTAACAAACAATTACGCAAAAACTTCCGGAACCGTCCGCGTGTTTTACGACTGGGGAAACCACGAAATCAACGACGGACACCTTCTTAACGCACCTGAAAAAACTTACCTTTACGAGCACAGAGATTTTATCGGCGGCATCAACGCTTATCAGTCAGTAAGTTTGTTTCAAGGCAACAGAACAACTTTCGGTTTTGATTATCAGAATTTCGGCGGAAAGGCTTGGAACGACTTTTTTGACGGACATTCTCAGGACATCGTAAAAGAAAAAAATCAAAACGAAATTGCAGGATACGTTGATTTCCGTCAGGAGTTGACGTCTTGGTTTTCTGCGGATTTGGGCGTAAGAGTTGACAATCATTCGCAAAGCGGAACATTTGTTGTACCGCAGTTCGGACTCTCGTTTTACTCTCAAAAAGACGACAACGTAAAACTCTTGTTTTCAAAAGGTTTCAGAAATCCGACAATCAGGGAAATGTATATGTTTCCGCCTCAAAACGACGAGTTAAAACCCGAAGAGACAATGAATTATGAAATCTCTTACTCAAAAAAAATCCGTCATTTCCAGTTTGAGGCTAACGTCTTTTATATAAAAGGTGATAATATGATTCTGACGGTTATGAAACCCGAAGGCAAAGGCAAAATCAACAAAAACGTTGAGGATTTTGAAAATTCAGGCTTTGAACTCGGCGCAAAATATTTTCTTAATCCCGCATGGAATTTTGCCTTGAATTATTCGTTCCTTAATTCAAACAAAGACATTGAGGGCGCACCGAAAAACAAAATTTACTTTTCGGCGGGCTATTCAGGCGAAAAATTTTCTTCAAACTTAACGGTTGAAAATATTTCAGGCCTCTATATCGGCGAAAACGAAGAAGAAAACTATACGCTTGTTAACCTGAATTTCGGTTATCAGGTGCTTAAAAATATAAAAGTTTTTGTCAAAGGCGAAAACCTTTTAGCACAAAAATACCAAACTTACGCCGGATTTTATATGCCGAAAGCGACATTTTTTGGCGGCGTAAAAATGACGTTTTAAATACAAAAAAAATGCGGCAAAAAAGCGAAAAATTAAGAATCACGGTTATTGAAACCTCACCGATATTGCTTTCGGGGCTTGTCAGCACCATAAAACATGCCCTCGACTGCGATGTCGTGTTTCAGGAATTTACTGAAAATCAGGATTATGACAGTCTGAAAAGGTTTGCCCCTGACATTATTGTCGTAAATCCTGTATTTTTGGGCATTCAGGGCATAAAAGAGTTGAAAAAGAAAATTCCGCCCTCCTCGCACCTTGTCTGCCTGAAAACTTTTGTTTTGGACGAAAGCCTGACAAACCTTTTTGAGGCGGTGATAACACTTTACGACAAGCCCGACGACATTCACCATTTGATTGACCGTCTGAGCGGTTATCACGAAAGGGAAAACCTTGATTCCGCGCTGACGGAGAGAGAAAAAGAAATCGTAAAACTCGTCGTAAAAGGCAGGTCCAACAAGGAAATTTCGTCCGATATGAACATTTCGGTTTACACGGTTTCCACGCACAGGCGCAACATCGCTAAAAAACTGCAAATACATTCGGCAACGGCTATGACTATTTACGCTATTTCCAACAACTTAGTAAACATCAACGAAGTAAAAAGCCTTTAAAAGAAAACCATGGCGGCAAAAGTCAAGGATATGACAACGGGCAGACCTTTCGGACTGATTCTGCAATTTGCACTGCCCCTTATGCTCGGCACCCTTCTGCAACAGACTTATTCTCTGACAGACGCGGCGATTGTCGGCAACTGTATAGACATCAACGCCTTAGGTGCAATCGGCGCGTCAACGTCGGTTATGTTTTTTATTTTGGGATTTTGCAACGGCTGCGGCAGCGGCTTTGCGATTCCGGTTGCGCAAAAATTCGGCGCGAAAGATTTTTCCATGATGCGCTGTTTTGTAAACAACTCTCTAAAAATTTCGGTTGTTATCTCACTGGTTTTGACGGTGATAACCTCGCTCTTGTGCCGAAAAATTCTCCACTGGCTCAACACTCCAGAAGAAATTTTTGAAGGCGCGTACATGTACCTTCTGATTACTTTTTTAGGCATTCCGGCGACGTTTTTTTACAACCTCCTGTCCGCCATTATCCGCGCCTTGGGCGACAGCAAAACGCCTTTTTATTTTCTTATAATTTCAACCGTTTTGAATATCGGTCTTGACTTTTTGTTTATTTTGGGACTGAATCTCGGTGTCGGAGGAGCAGCACTCGCAACCCTAACTTCTCAGGCGATTTCAGTAATTTTGTGCTGGTTTTATATGCAGAAAAATTTTGCCATATTAAAGTCAGAGCCGTTTGAAAAACAGTTGAACGGCAGGTATGTCGGCATTTTGCTAAATTCCGGCGTGCCGATGGGTTTGCAGTTTTCGATAACGGCTATCGGCTCCATGATGCTTCAAAATGCTAACAACAGCCTCGGAACGGTTTGCGTTGCGGCTTTTACAACGGCAATGCGTATAAAAATGTTTTTTATGTGCGTTCTTGACAATCTCGGAATCGCAATGGCAACATATTGCGGTCAAAATTACGGCGCGGGAAAAACCCCAAGAATTTTAACCGGCATAAAAGATTCGATGATTATGATGGCGGTATATTCCGCCGTGATGTTTTTTGTGCAGTGGTTTTTTGCGCGTGAAATGGGTACTTGGTTTATGGACTCCTCAGAGGTGCAGGTGCTTGACAATACGGAACTGTTTCTGAGGATTTCGGTAAGTTTTTACCTCGCGCTCGGCACGCTTGCGATTCTAAGGTGTTCGATGCAAGGGGTCGGCTACACAAAACTTTCGATGTTCAGCGGCGTTTCTGAAATGATTGCAAGAGTCTGCATAAGTCTTTTTGTTGTGCCGCAGTACGGATTTCCCGGCGTTTGTTTCGGCGACCCGATTGCATGGTGCGCGGCTGACGTTTTTCTGATTCCGGCGTTTATCGGGGTGTACCGAAAATGTCTTTCGGCTTCAAACCGGAATGAATGAGCAAAAACACAACAGCCGTAAAAAATGTCAGCATGGCATAGACCAAAGCCGGCTTTTCGATTTCGCAAGAATTTTCCAAAACCGTCGCAACGGACAGTGCAAGAGCCGTGTTTTGAAGTCCCGTTTCAACGGCAACGGTCAGACATGAGGCTTTGTTTAACTTTGCTGATTTGGCAATGAAAAAACCGCCGTACATTCCGCCGATGTTCAGCATTAAGACAAACGGCGCAATCAAAAGAAACTCGTTTAAACTCAGCGGACTGCAACTTTTTTCTCCTGTCGGGAAGAAGATTTTCAAGGAGAAGACAATGAGCAAAAGCAGCGGCAAAATCCATTTCAAAGGTTTTTGAACGGCTTTTGAAAAGTTTTCAAAATAACGGTTTATCATAACGCCCGAAAACGCCGGCAAAACAACGTTCAGCAAAATATGCGTAAAACTGTCAGAAAACGACATGGTGATATTTTGACTTTCACCCACAAAAAACGAAACCGCAAGCATTATAAAAAGCGGAATATAAAAAGGAGAAAGTATGCTGTTGACAATAGTCATCGAAATTGACAGCGCGGTGTTTGCCTTAAAAAGATGTACCAAAATATTGCTTGTAGTGCCGACGGGACAAAGCGCGATTAATACGATTCCGAGTTTTCCGTAAACGTTCAGCGGCGAAAAATACGCAAGGCAAAACGAGAGCAGCGGCAGAATCAGCAGTTGGCTTCCGATACCCGTCAAAATGGATTTCGGATACAGAAAAACGTTTTTGAAATCGTTGAACGTCAGGCTCATACCGATTCCGACCATTATAATTACAAGTGTAATTTCAACTAAAATATCAGCCATTTTGTTTTTATTGGTTTTGCAATTCTGTTATGATGTCGTTTACAATATATTCATCGCTCATTAAATTCAAGCCGCTCTCAGGATTTGTTAACAGGGCGTAAGTCTCTGACTTATAAAGCAAATCCATCGCCCTTTCGGATGATATATCCAACCGGTTTGCCAAATCCATAATTATACGCGCCGTTTTGCGCCACAATACTTGGTCTCTCATTTTTTTTGTTTTTATTTTACAATAACAATACCTTGATAATGCAAAAAATTATCAACTATATTTTGCCGTCTGATACATATTTGATGCGACGGATGTGCAAATTTCAACTGTCCGATAGCCTGCTCTGATGTTATCCGCCCTGAAAAATAATCTTCGACGGTATCAATGACCTGATCGTTGGCAACCCCGCCTTCAATTATATCGTAGTTGAGCCACGGTTTTTGCCCAGTGCGGCTTGCAACAATAAAATCCAGCCAGTCATTATCGTAGTCGGGGAGGATTTTTATAAGGCAGTCATGAGGTAATCGGTCATCGTCAAAAATAAACGTTGACAAATAAGGTGTTTTTGCCCTGCGGATTGTGCAGACACGTTTTGCCCAACGCTCGGCTTGTTCCTTATGCCGCGTTAAATAAAAGCCCGGACCAAAATCCAATTCTTTTCTGCCGACATTGACAAGCGGTTTTTCTACAATCGCATTTGAGCCGTGATAAAGTTCAATCATTTTTTTCTTCCTCCCAGTTTTTTAGTGCTTCGGTAACGTTCCAGACAACGCCGCTGATACTTTCGCAGTGCAAAGTGTCATAACAATCCAATAACAAATTTTGTACGAGATTGACTTTTTTCAATCGGTTGTAAAGTTCGCTGTCTGAAATTCCCATTTCTTTTGCTGTTGCGCCTATTGCGAGAACGGCAAAATGAATTTTATCATATTCCGGTGTGCGTACAAATTCAGCCATTTTGTTTAAAATTGATAACTTGGCAAAATTACAAAAAAATTTCCCGTTAACAATTTTTTTTCATAATTTTGCGAATCAAAAAGTCTGAATATGGATTTCAATAACAAAAGAATTTGGATAACGGGTGCGTCGTCGGGAATCGGCGAGGCGTTGTGCTACGAGTTGTCGGCGTTTGGAGCGTTTTTGATAATTTCATCACGCCGCGAAAACGAACTTGAAAGGGTCAGAAAAAACTGTCAGAACCCCGAAAAAGTAAAAATCGTGCCCCTCGATTTGGAAAATTACCGCAGCATTGCGGACATAGCAAAACCCGTTTTGGAAGAAGTCAAAAACATCGACATTTTAATCAACAACGGCGGGGCAAGTCAGCGTGCGCTTGTTGTTGACGAGGATTTGACGGTGGTCGAAAAAATGATTAACATAAATTTTATGGGCGCGGTTGCTCTTACAAA
This sequence comes from Bacteroidales bacterium, assembly GCA_016287995.1. Lineage (GTDB taxonomy): Bacteria > Bacteroidota > Bacteroidia > Bacteroidales > UBA3824 > UBA3824. The sequence goes on along the minus strand of JAEEXW010000055.1, from coordinate 3,808 downwards.
AGCCGTTTTGCCGGGAATGATTGCTCAAAAATCCGGTCATATTGTCTGCATGAGCAGTCTTGCGGGAAAATTCGGCATACCTTTGCGCTCAGGTTACGCTGCCGCAAAACACGCCCTTCACGGATTTTTTGAGACTCTCCGCGCTGAAAATTACGACAATGGAATCCGCGTCATGATGGTTTGTCCGGGTTACATAAACACCAACGTGGCAATCAACGCTTTGGATGCCAACGCAAACAAGCGGAACCAAAACGACGAAGGTCAGGAAAAAGGTCTCGACCCGAAAGTTTTGGCGAAAAAAATCATCAAAGGCATCGAAAAAGAAAAACTCGAAATAACAGCCGGCGGCGGTGAAACCAACGGCATCTGGGTCAGCAGATTTTTTCCGGGGCTTTTCGCAAAAATCATCAGGAAGAAAAAGTAAGAAGACAAACCGTCTCTACATGCGCCGTATGCGGAAACATGTCAACAGGCTGAACTTTTTCTATTTTGAAACCGTTAGAAGTCAAGAATTTACAATCACGCGACAAACTTACGGGATTGCAACTGACATAAACGAACTTCTTGGGTTTTAGTTTTATGATTGTCTCCAAAAGTTTTTTGTCGCAGCCTTTTCTCGGCGGGTCAACAACTACCACATCAGCGGTAACGCCCTTGTTTTCAACCATATCCGGAATAACGTCTTCGGTGTTTCCGCAAAAGAATTCCGCGTTGGAAATGCCGTTTAGTGCGGCGTTTTCCTTCGCATTTTCGATTGCCTGCGGCACAATTTCCACGCCGTAAACCTTTTTCGCTTTTTGCGCTAAAAACAGAGAAATCGTCCCGACTCCGCAATAAAGGTCAAAAACGGTTTCCTGTCCCGTCAGTGCGGCAAAATCCAACACTTTTTCATAAAGTCTTACGGTCTGAAAAGAATTAATTTGAAAAAACGACAACGGCGAAATTTTATATTTTATCTTTCCGATAAAATCAGTAATAAAACCTTCTCCGTAAATTATGCGGTAAGATTTTCCGTTTATTACGTTGGTATTCTGTAAGTTAGGCGTTATGCAAACCGTTTTTATGTTGGAAAATTTTTGCACCAAAGAGTTCAAAAGTTCGTTTTCTTGCGGAAGTTTTTCGGCATTAATAATAAGTGAGACCATCAACTCGTCTGTAAAGAAACCTTTACGGATGAGGACGTGCCTCAAAACACCGCTCAAAGTTTTTTCGTCGTAAGGCTCAATGCCGTATTTTTCGAGATGAAGGACAACCGTTTGAAGAATTTTGTCAGCCTCCTCGAAAACCGTCGGGCAGTCGGTGCAGTTTATAATTTCGTGAGAATTTTTTGCGTAAATTCCGGCTGTGATTTTTCCGCTTTTGTCTTTTGAAAAAGGAATCAAAGCCTTGTTGCGGTAACGGAAAACGTTTTCTGAGGGTAAAGTTTTAAAAATTTCACCGTCAAAAAAATCAAGACATTGTTTTACAATGCGCTGTTTTAAAATAAGTTGATGATTATAATCTATGTGTTGCAACTGACAGCCGCCGCAGAGGTCAGAAAGCTTACAAAACGGTTTTACGCGGGATTTTGAGGGCGAAAGAATTTTCAAAATTTCCGCACGGGCGTAAGTTTTATGCGCCTCTGTTATGCGGACTTTGAGTGTGTCGCCTTCTGCCGCGCCGGGGACGTAAACGGAAAAATTCGGATTGATTTCCGCGATTCCGTCGCCGTCAATTCCGATGCCGGAAATTTTTAAGTTTAAAACCGTGTTTGTTTTCATTGCGTTTTTTGATGCAAAAGTAGAAAAAATATTTTTGCGGGTCAAAAATTTTTTCTAACGACGATGTTTTATACAGTTTTGGCAAAATTACCACACTAAATTTGCCAAAACTTAGAAAAATAACACAGTTTTGGCAAAAATACCATATAAATTTTGCCAGAACTGTATTTTTTTATATATTTGCGGCAGATTCTTAAAAAAAATATTACTATGGAAAAGAATATTATAATAGGACGCGAAAGGGAAAAAAAATTCCTGACCAAAATATACAACTCTTCAAAGCCGGAATTTTTAGCGGTTTACGGACGAAGACGTGTCGGTAAGACATTCTTAATCAGAGAGTTTTTCAATGAAAAAATCGTTTTTCAATGTGCCGGACTCGCAAACGCAGGTACAAAGGAGCAGTTGAAAAACTTTTTTCAGTCAGTTTGCCGTTACGACTGTTCTGCGGAAAAAGCCCCCGAAGACTGGCTCGACGCTTTTGAATTGCTAATCAATTATTTGGAAAAACTTGAAATAAAACGCAAAGTTGTTTTCTTGGACGAACTTCCGTGGATGGATACGCCGGGGTCGGGTTTCCTGTCGGCACTCGAACATTTTTGGAACGGCTGGGCTTCCGCAAGAAAAGACACCGTTTTGATTGTCAGCGGCTCGGCGACTTCGTGGATGATGGACAACCTGATTTTGAACCACGGCGGTCTTTACGGCAGACTTACTCACAAAATATTTTTGCAGCCGTTTGACTTAAACGAAACAGACATCTTTCTGAAAAATAACGGAATAAACCTTTCAAGATACGAACTTACAGAATGTTATATGATTCTCGGCGGCATACCTTATTATCTTGATTTTATAGAAAAGTCCCTTAGTCTCGCTCAAAACATCGACCGTATGATTTTCAACCCGAACGGCGACCTTTACCGCGAATTTGAAACGGTATATTCTTCACTTTTCAAAAACAAGGAACTTTATATGAAAACGGTGGAGGTCCTCAGCAAAAAAGCATGCGGAATGACACGGAGCGAAATTCTCGAAGCGTTGAAAACAAAGTCGGGTAGTGGTCTAACCGTAGTACTTAACGACTTGGAATACTGCGGGTTTGTCAACAAATGCAACATTCTGAAATCACAGAAAAATGCGCTTTATAGATTAGCGGATTTTTTTACGATGTTTCATTTTAAGTTTATAGTGAAAAGTTCGTTTTACAATCTTCAATTTTGGAGCAAAATTCAGCGCAGTGCTGAGTTTTACGCTTGGGCGGGCTACACTTTTGAAACTCTCGTTTTGCAGAATGTCGAAAAAATCAAGCACAAACTCAGCATCGGCGGAGTAGAAACCTTTGTTTACTCTTGGCGCAGTAAAACTTCCGACCCGGGCGCACAAATAGACTTAATAATTGACCGTCAAGACAATACGATAAATCTCTGTGAAATAAAATTTTCGGAGGCGGAATTTGTCATAACCAAGGCATACGACAAGGTTTTACGCAACAAGATTGCGGCATTTATTTCTGAAAGCAAAACCAAAAAGTCAGTACAACTTACATTTATAACTACTTACGGACTAAAAAAGAACGAATACTCCTCAATTGCGCAAAACGAAGTTGTAATGGAGGATTTCTTTTGAAAATTTTTTAATTTTTTTTTAAAATTGCAATTTAAATAAAAACAATCTATTTGTTTTTTCGGTGATAATTTTTTAAATTTGCGGATTGAAATTAATGGGTGATATACCCAAGTAATTAATAATCAGCAAAATAATAAAAACATCAAATATAAATGAGTTTACTTCAAAATATTTTTAAGTCTTTTTTCGGCGACAAATCGTCCAAAGACATCAAAAGAATGATGCCTATTGTCGATAAAGTCAATGCCGAATATGCAAAACTTAATAGTTTAAGCAATGATGAATTAAGGGCGTTGACCCAAAAATTGAGACAAGATTTAAAAGAGGCGGTCAAAGAAGAGGAGTCCAAACTGTCCGAATATAAAAAACGATTAGAAACATCAGCAAATCTGACAGTTAAAGAGCAGGAAACACTTTACGAC
>JAEEXW010000495.1 GCA_016287995.1 Bacteroidales bacterium | reverse complement strand
TCTGACGGGGGGTTACACACCCCGTCTATTATGTGTCGTCCTTTCAGGACTTGGTTTCCGAAGGGATTCCATAGCCAAAACCCCGGAGGGTTGATACACAATAGACGGGGGGGTGAACCCCCGGTAATACACCACCCACGGTAATAAACCTCCAACGACCATAAACTACCCACGATGAATAAAAACAAAAATCCCTTGCAGACAGAATTTAGAAATTTCGTCTGCAAGGGATTTGTATATCATCAAATATATGTAAAGTGTCTACATCAAGGTATAAAGATACCGTTGCGTTGCGTATCAAAGATACGATTTTTTATTGAGTTTTGCAAATTTTTCATCGTAAATTTACATTAAATTTTACTTTTGGTTGTTTTTTTCTCACAGCGCAAAGAAAATATAAAATAAATAATTTAACAAATGTTAAATATTAAATTATTGTAAAGTTTTAATTTCGTCGGGAGAAAGACCGGTAACAGCAGCGATATAATTAATATCGTCGCCGTGTTGTTTCATTGTACGGGCAATTTCTCGCATAGCGTCAGCACGGCCTTGCTCAATGCCTTTTTCAATACCGATTTTTTCGCCTTCTGCGCGCCCTTCTGCACGACCAGCGCCAAATCCGTCATAATACCCTTCGTAACGGCTCGAATCGTCAAGACTCATTGCTAAACTCAGACCTTCTAAATACCTTTTATATATTTTGCGGTCTTCTACGCTAAGCGAATCAACACGGAGAACCTCACGCGCCTCTTTCAATCCCTGAGCCGTAAAAGCATCTGGAATTTCTCCCGTTTTCAAAAATGAAATCCATTGTTTCAAAGGGGTTGTTACTTCGTCATCAAACTTGTTGACACGCAAAATGTAATACTCTGGGAAAATGCCGGCAACTTCGTCAACGCCAAATTTTGACTTCTGTGCAGAAGTAAGTTTCAACTCATCGTCAGCATTGAACATATTTTTGAAAACTGTTGTGCCATGATAAGCGTAACCTTTGCCTTGTCCAAGGCTAAAATATACTATGTTAATTGAAAAAACTTTCGGCAAAGTTTGGTATGCTTCTCCAATTTTCATATAATCGGTGATAATTTTTGATGCACCGAACGCCATACGTTGAAAAAAGTCCAACTCGTGGTCGTTTTGAACTTCCACCAAAAATTTCTCTTTCTTTTCGTTCTCTACCACAAGGTCAACACGATTAAATTTTTGGTCTTCCTCTTCTTGATTGCCTTCACTTTCAAGAATTTGAGTAATTTTTATCTGACGGTCTAAAAGTACACTCAAAAAACCTTACAACACAACAAAACTACTTTTGTTGCGCAAAAGGCGTTTTATCATCCAATCAAAACGTATATAATTTCCCATTAGTTTCGTTTTTATAAATTGTTCGCTGACAAATTTACAACATTTTTTGCAAAAAACAAAAACTCGAAACCATTATTTCTAACGATTTCGAGTTTTGAAAAAAATTAGGCGGTTACCTACTCTCCCGGTTCGTATCTCAGTACCATCGGCGCAAGCGGGCTTAACTGCTCTGTTCGGGATGGGAAGAGGTGTTGCCCCGCCGCTATGACCGCCATAATAAGTTAAAAAAATCTTTGACTGATTGAAAATTTCTTAGAGTTTATTGTGTGTTGTGTGTTTTGCATTAACCTTGCTGTTGCTTGGCTTTTGCTCTTCCTTCAAAAAAAGTGTTCGGGTAATTAGTACTGCTCGGCTGAAAACGTTGCCGTCATTACACCTGCAGCCTATCAACGCTGTATTCTTCAGCGACCCTATAAGGAACACTAATCTTGGGGCAGGCTTCGCGCTTAGATGCTTTCAGCGCTTATCCTAACCGTACACGGCTACTCAGCGGTGCCCCGGTAGGGACAACTGATACACCGGAGGTACGTCCAGTCCGGTCCTCTCGTACTAAGACCAGGCCCCCGCAATATTCCTACGCCCGCACCAGATAGGGACCAAACTGTCTCACGACGTTTTGAACCCAGCTCGCGTGCCATTTTAATCGGCGAACAGCCGAACCCTTGGAACCTTCTCCAGCCCCAGGATATGACGAGCCG
>JAEEXW010000494.1 GCA_016287995.1 Bacteroidales bacterium | reverse complement strand
TTCAGCCTCAACGGTAACATCGAATTGATGAGCGTATTCAACAACCTTCTTTGTCAACTTTATGTTCTCTTCGTATGGCAGCGACGAGCCGTCAATCATAACCGATGAGAAACCATTGTCGATGCAGTCCTTGCAGAGTTCGAAACTGTCGCCGTGGTCAAGGTGAAGAACAATCTGCGGATTGGGGCAGCCAAGTTCCTTAGCGTACTCAACGGCGCCCTTTGCCAGATTGCGAAGGATGGTGCCGTTAGCGTAGTTGCGAGCGCCTTTCGATACCTGCATAATGACAGGCGATTTGGTCTCAACTGCGGCCATAACAATAGCCTGCATTTGTTCCATTGTGTTGAAGTTGAAGGCCGGGATAGCATATCCGCCTTTAACTGCTTTGGCAAACATTTCTCTTGTGTTTACCAATCCTAATTCTTTGTATGATACCATAATTAATTTTATATTAGAATTTTGTATTTTTTATCCGAATAAATAATTCCACGCTTTGTCAAAATCGTTAAAATAATTATAATCCTTGTCAGAATCTATTTCGTTGATAGTCTGTTCGTTGCTAAGACGTACTATATAATCCTTGGGCATTACTATTGCCGTTTTTTTGACATTGGCTTTTTCTACCGCTGCAACAAGAACTTTTGCTATATATTCTTGAATGTCAATGGTATAGACAACACCTCTTTGTCTTTGATCTGCTAAATAATATTCAGGATTATATTCCACAATATAATCAGCAATTTGTTTGTTAATATTTTTGATTTCGTCTTTTGACAATGATGCTTTAAAACTTTTTGGATTCCATTCTGTCCAAATAAGTTTTTTTTCTTCGTCGAAACTGATTTTAAGCAGTTCGTCATCACGTAAAATTTTCATATTTTAACCACAATTTTAATTTTGACAAAATTATGAAAAAAAAAATTACCGTCCAATCTTTTTTAATGTTTTTTAAATTAATTTTTTTTTATCGGGGAAAATGAGTTATCTTTGCGCTGTTAACATATATATCAGAATTTGCTTCCGCATACCAATGAGGAACTATCTAATGTGTTTGAAACATAGAAAATAATAAAATAATGTACAAAATAGCAATTTTACAATTAAATCTTGATTCTGACAGACAAACTAACATGAAAAAGGCCACGGAATTTATCACCGAGGCTTCCAAAAAAGGTGCTAATGTTATCTGTTTGCCGGAACTTTATTCGTCGTTTTATTTTTGTCAAAGGGAAAATCCCGATTATTTTGACTTTGCGGAAGAGCGCGGCGGTGTTTCGTTTCAACATTTTTCTGCGCTTGCAAAACAACTCGGCAGCGTGATTATCGTTCCGTTTTTTGAAAAACGAGACAAAGGCGTTTATCACAATTCGGCGTATATGATTGATACTGACGGTTCTGAGGCTGGACTTTACCGCAAAATGCACATTCCCGACGACCCGTGTTATTACGAGAAATTCTATTTTAATCCGGGCGATTTGGGATTCAAGGCTTTTGACAACAAGTTCGGCAGACAAGGCATGCTGATTTGCTGGGACCAGTGGTTTCCTGAGGGAGCGCGTCTTACGGCAATGCAGGGTGCGGAAGTTTTGTTTTATCCGACTGCAATCGGCTGGCATCCTTACGAAAAAGGCGAGGAAGGCGACCGTCAGAGAGAGGCTTGGATAACGGTTCAGCGCGGACACGCAGTCGCAAACGGCATTTATGTGGCCTCTGTAAACCGTACGGGCTTTGAAAAGCACGAAACAACCGAAGAAAGCGGTATTGACTTTTGGGGCAGTTCGTTTATAGCCGGACCTCAGGGCGAAATCATCGCTCAGGCGTCAACGGACAAAGAAGAAATCCTTTATGCCGACATAGATTTGAAACGTCTTGAAAACGTCCGACGCAACTGGCCGTTTTTCAGAGACCGCAGAACCGATTTTTACGGCGGCATAACCGAAAAATGGGGCAGGAGATAACATAAAAAAATGCGGGGTTAATCTCCCGCATTTTTTTTTGCAATTTGTTTTGCGATAAAAACGCCCGCTATAAAGCCGAACAGATGTGCCTCCCACGATATGTG
>JAEEXW010000493.1 GCA_016287995.1 Bacteroidales bacterium | reverse complement strand
CAGGCGAAAATTTCGTTCTATGCGGTGGATGAGGCACATTGTATTTCTGAATGGGGACACGATTTCCGTCCCGAATACCGCCGTATACGTCCAATTATCGAAGAGATCGGACGCAGTCCAATTATCGCTCTTACAGCCACTGCCACTCCCAAAGTGCAGCACGACATTCAGAAAAACCTCGGCATTTTGGACGCTAACGTTTTCAAATCCTCGTTTTATCGTCCCAATCTTTACTACGAAGTACGCCCGAAAATAGACGTTGACAAGCAGATTATCAAGTTTATCAAAGCCAACAAAGGCAAGAGTGGCATTATTTATTGTCTGAGCCGCAAAAAAGTTGAAGAACTTGCCGAAATGCTCTGTGTCAACGACATAAAAGCACTTCCTTATCATGCCGGTATGGACTCGCAAACCCGCAGCGAAAATCAAGACAAATTCCTTATGGAAGAGGTGGACGTTATCGTTGCAACGATTGCCTTCGGTATGGGTATTGACAAGCCGGACGTAAGGTTTGTTATCCATTATGATATGCCCAAAAGTCTTGAAGGCTATTATCAGGAGACAGGAAGAGCGGGCAGAGACGGTGGCGAAGGTCAGTGTATCGCTTTTTATAGTTATAAGGACATTCAGAAGTTGGAGAAGTTTATTCAGGGAAAACCCGTCAGCGAGCAGGAAATCGGCAAACAACTTCTCTCTGAGACTGTTGCATACGCGGAGACTTCAATGTGCCGCAGCAAAATGCTTTTGAACTATTTCGGCGAAAACTTGGAAGAGCCTTGCGGCAACTGCGACAACTGCGTTCACCCGCAAAAACCTTTCAACGGCAAAGAGTCTATATTAAAGGCGTTGAAAGTTATCGGTATAATTCAGGAGAAATTCAAGACGGAACACGTTGCAAAAGTTTTGGCAGGCGTTTCGGATTCGCAAGTAAAAACTTACAAGCATCACAAACTTCCGATTTTTGGAATAGGCGAGGACGACGGAGACGAAAACTATTGGAACGCTGTTTTGCGTCAATCTTTGGTCAAAGGCTTTTTGATGAAAGACATCGAAAATTACGGTACTTTGAAAATCACCAAAGAAGGCAAGGAATATTTGAAAAAACCGTATGATATTCAACTTGTTAAGAATCACGATTTTGAAAACGAAGACGATGATGACGAGCAGGCTGTGCCGCATACGATGAACGGCGGTGCTTCTGACCCCGAACTTTTCCGCATGTTGAAAGATTTGAGGAAAAAGGTTTCAAAACAGAAAAATGTGCCTCCGTTTGTGATTTTTCAAGACCCCTCGCTTGAAGACATGGCGGTTCAATATCCTATTTCGATAGAGGAGTTGACACAAATTGTAGGTGTAGGCTACGGAAAGGCGCAAAAATTCGGAAAGGAATTTGTGGAACTTATCAAAAAATACGTTCAGGAAAAAGAAATCGAACGTCCTCAGGATATGATTGTAAGGTCTGTTGCTTCAAAATCCGGCAACAAAGTTTACATTATCCAGAGTATTGACCGCAAACTCGACCTTGAAGACATTTGCGAGGCAAAACAGATTGAAATGGACGAACTTCTCTCAGAAATTGAGTCTATCATCAATTCCGGTACAAAACTCAATCTTGACTATTACGTCAACAAAGTAATTGATAAAGAGCGTCAAGATGAGGTTTATGACTACTTTGACAATGCGGAAACCGAGTCTATTGATGATGCAATGAGGGCTCTCGGCAGCGATGACTATACTGAGGAGGAATTGCGTTTGATGAGGGTAAAATACATTTCAGAAAAGGGACACTAATAGAGATACTAAAAAAAACGGGGCTTTTTTTCAAAAAAAAGCCCCGTTTTTTTATTCTCCTTCGCCGTTTGCTGAAATTTCCACTTTGAGTATAAAATAGTCCGTGCCGTTGCACGGGATAAAAAGATATTCGAGTTTTCCGTCAGTTTTTCTTGCGATGTCGATAAGACCGAGACCGGCACCGCCTTTGTTTGAAATTTTGCCTTCTCTTAACTGCTTTTTGTACATTGCGTTGAGTTCTTCTTTTGTGGCATTGTTAACACATTCCAAGGCTT
>JAEEXW010000492.1 GCA_016287995.1 Bacteroidales bacterium | reverse complement strand
TGTAAAATGGTTTAATTTAGCGGTAAAACAAGATAATTCTTATGCTCAAAAGAATCTTGGTTTGTGTTATTATTGCGGCTACGGTGTTGAACTTGATATGGCAAAAGCACGGGAACTTATCGAACTTGCTGCCGCTCAGGAAAACGAAGAAGCAATAAAATTATTGGAAGATCTTGAATTTTAGAAATTAAAAAAGAGGTTGCCTTATTTTTTTAAGACAACCTCTTACTACTCAAAAATCAAACGTACAAGGAAAAACAAAAAAAATATCTTTATAAAATCAAATTCTAAGTAAATACTACTGAATACCCTATTTTGTTGAAAGGCAACATCAACAATTCCGAATATTCTTGTCCTGTTTGTTGCATATCTTCATCATCGTCTGGATAATACCAATTCAAAACAACATCGTTGCCGTTTTTATAAAGGGTCTCAAACATTGTGAAAATTTCCAACAAAATCTTACTTGAGGCAGTATTGAAATAGTCAAGTTTTAAATTCAATACTGTCTTAGGACATGGATTTTTTTCGTATTCTTGAATCCATTCTACAACGGGCGCATAAAAAGCCGTTACGTCCGAAGGAAAGGATTTGCCGGTAAATTCACAAATACCGGTTGACGGATCCATATCAATACCCGGGGTATCTACACTTGGTTCTAACTGTATATGTTCTATCATGGTTCTTAGAGTTTTTTGCTTAAAATGAATTTTTATAAATCTCGTTGCAAAATTATAAAAATTCTTTACGTTTTACAATTTTTATACACATAAAATATTGTAATAAAAATTATGCCAAACTTTGCAAAATTACAACTTTTTTTTTCAAAAAATATTAGCATCTGCTACATTTGCGGCCATCATCGTTCTATTGTTGAGACAGAAATTTATTTCAATCTCCTTTTCGGGTTTTATTTGCGGGATAGCATAATAATACACTACCGTAGCCCTGCGGGTATGACTGTTAAATTCCACCTTCAATACTGACGAATCCTTTTCGCCGTCTGCTGTGTTAGGCATTGCAACAAACTCACTGATTTGTGACGGCGAATACAAGTTTATCGTGTAGCATATCATTTTGCCGTTAGATGAGTTGATAACGTTCGCCTGACGTATTTTAATAGTCGGAGAATCAAACGTTAGCAATTCATTAATGCAATAAGCACCCGTTAAAATTACAATCGTTATTATAATCAACAAATTTGCTTTCATGATGTTTATGAGCCTAAATATGAAACACAAAAATTTCACGGCTCAAATGTATAAATTTTTTTTCATATAAAGCAATAGTTTAATGAAAAAAAAATATACATTTTTTTTTGTATCAAAATTAAGCATTATAAATAAAATTTTGATTATCAATAACTTAATTAGAATTAATTGAAATTTTATAGTAATTTGTTTGCAAAAAATATGCCAACTATTTTCTTTTTGTTAGTTTGAAAAGACTTTTTTATAGAGATTTGCATCGTTTAAAACCGTTTTTGCTTGCTCTATAAAGTCGTCATGTTTTATAGTATAACGCAAAACTCCCTCGCGATAATAATATCTCGTTATAATTTCCTTAGAAAGGAAGTTCTTTATCTGTTCTGCGTGTATATCAAAATCTCGCGACTTAATTTTTTGAATTTCTGACTTCAAAGAAGTTAAGTTCGAGTTTATTACAGTAGAGTTAGATTTACTTTTCAATCTTTCATCTAACAGTTTAAGTAATCTATCACTTTCACTCTGATAATCAAAAAGTTTATTACCGGCAAATTTTTTGAAATCTTCCAAATCAGCATTGGTGAGTTCAAAGTTTTCAGGTGTGGTAATTTCTGCGTGTTCTCTTCTGTATTTTGTTGCGTAATCAAAGATAATGTTGCTTGAAATCAGGTTTTCTACGATTTCTGACAAAGTATCACGCTTTGCTGTAATGTCGGGCATAATTCCGCCCGCATCTTTGACTTTGCGTCCGTTTTTCGTTGTAAAAGTTTTGAACTGAGATTCTGCAATCTGTGTTGCGTTGCCTCTTGAATCTTTGTGCGAATAATCGAGTTTTTGGATACATCTGCCCTAATGAATGTAATAGTTCGCTGT
>JAEEXW010000491.1 GCA_016287995.1 Bacteroidales bacterium | reverse complement strand
TTTTGATTGGCAAAATTCCCGTCATATAAACGCCTGCAAACACATCGGCGGCGTTGACACTCTTGAACATTCTACGAAGCCAAGTAACGTACCGATCCATTGCCTCGCTGCCCGGCTTAAATTCGCGGCAGATGGCGTCCCATTCGTCGATTATAAGCACAAACCTGTCGCCAGTGGCATTGTAAACACGATAAAGACAGTTCATTAGGTCGTCATCATCGTCAACCTGAACCTTGTTGTATTCAGAAAGGACATCTTTTTTAACCATTTCCTCAATATGCCCGATAATATTCGGCTCGTCTTTAAACCTCGGCGTAAAGTTGCTCATATCAATAAAAATCACCGAATATTTGTTGAGATGCGTCTCAAAAGTAGGGTCGTTGGCAATTTCTAAATCCGCAAACAATGGGCGCGAATCGCACGACTTGTCGTAATATGCGCTGAGCATAGCCGCAGCCATAGATTTTCCAAACCTGCGGCATCGGCTTACGCAAGTGAATTTGTATATCGTGTCGAGCGTCCTGTTAACAACGCCAATCAGTCCCGACTTGTCCACGTATTCGCTGTTGCGGGCGGTGCGGAAACCATTATTGCCTAAATTGATGTAGAGTCCCATAATAATTTCATCTTTGTGTCTGCAAAGATAATAATATTTTCTTTTTTTATGACAAGAATTTTCCTTAATTTGCGATGTCGTAAGTTACGGTAAAAAAATAGCGGCGTTTTTCAAAATCTAAAAACGCCGCTGTTAAAAAAAATTATTTTACTGCAAATCTTATTGTTTCTAACGTGCAGATTGATTTTTCTTTTGTGTCAGATTTGAAAACCAAAAATACAGCATGTTTACCTGTCAAATTGTTCAAGCCGTTGAGTTTGACGGGCTGTTCGGCGGAAGTTTTTGACATTTGAGATGAAACTTTAAGAGTTCCTACAAGTTTTCCACCTTGTTGTGTCCATGGACGGTCGATGTAGATATCTATCTGTCCGTCAATGCCTTCGGGTGTCATTCCAAGAAGCAACCAAACGTCATTTTTACCGTTAAAACTATCAAAGTTGAAATATTTGTAACCGACAATAGAACCGTCTGTGTTGTTAACAACGGGATTGATGTTGTTTTTTACGGCGTAAGGTTCTTTTTCGTTGCTATCAGTGCCGTATGCGGCTGCTACGTATGAGCCAAAAAACTTGTTGTTAGGCCATTCGTGAATTGCTGTTTTAGGTCCTGTATACCAACAGCAAATTCCGGCGGGGTGAATTTCTAACGGGTTGAGTCCTTCAACTGAAAAGCCTTCTGAGGTGTATTCGCCTTCCGAAATCGTAACTTTTCCGCCTTTGCCTTCTTCTACTTCAACTGTTATCGGTGCAACCATCGCTTGACGGGAAAATTCGTTCAATCCGTTTTGACGGTGATAGAAAACCCACCATTTGCCGTTGATTTCGCAGATTGAACCGTGCGTATTTCCGCTGACGTTAGCCGAGGCGAAAACTTTGCCGTCGGGGTCTTTTTCGCGGGCGCGGCCGTCAATTATCGTTCCGCCGTAGGTCCAAGGTCCGAGTGGGGTGTCGCTGTATGCGTAGGCGAGTGTGTAGTTGGAAGTGGGCAGTCCAAAATCGCCGTCCTTGGTGAAACGGCTGTAAATGAACACGTATTTGTCTTTGATTTTGCGGATGGATGAGGCTTCAAAGAAACGGAACTCGTTGTCGTCCTTGTCTTCAAAACCGCCAATCATTCTTACGGTTACTTTTGTTCCTTTCTTGACTGTTGCCATCGTTTCGGGGTCGAGTTCGGCAACGTGCGATGTGCCGAATCCCCAATAGCCATACACCTTGCCGTCGTCGTCGACAAAGACTGCCGGGTCGAATTTCAGCACGCCGTCGGTTTCGTTAGGATTCTTTGGGTTCCAGTTGATAACCTCGAACGGACCGTCGGGGCGGTTGCTCTTGGCTACCATTCCGTTTCTGCCGCCCACTTGGTTGTTGGGGTAGAGATAGTATGTCTTTTTGCCGTCCTTGTCCACTTTGAGCGTAACGTCGGGCGCAAAGAGGACGTCGGCTTCCTTCTGCGGTTCGCCCTTGCC
>JAEEXW010000490.1 GCA_016287995.1 Bacteroidales bacterium | reverse complement strand
TGGGTATCAAAATGCACCGCTTTATTGACAGTTTTACCGATTCAGATTCAACAGTCCAAAAGTCAGTGTCAAGACTCAAAACAGATTTCGGACTCTACGCTTCGATTGTCAACGATGTGGTTTACGATTATTTTTTAGCAAAAAATTGGGAAAAATATTCTACGGAAAGTTTGGAGGAATACAGCAGCCGCTTTTACGCCAACTGTCTGAAATACTATGACATACTGCCGCCTGAGGTACAACTTATAATTCCTCATCTGATATTAAGCGGCAGACTTGAAAGTTACAAAACCCTTCACGGACTGCAAGCCGCGCTGAAAACGATGTCAGAAAAAACCTCGCTGCCCGACCTTGCCGAAAAAGCGGTTAAAATAGTAAAAGACAACACCAATGCTTATCAAGAAGAATTTTCTGCGTTTTGGAAAATTATCCGACAAAAAACCGCAGAAAAATTCCTTTTAAAATAAAATGTTAAGCCTTACAATCGGATTTGAACCATAAACGTTGTTGCTCAGAGCCGAAGTGTTGTTGATATTAAAAAGCAACATTATATTTATCGAAACAACATCGGAAAGTCTTTTTCTATAACCTGCTCCAACAAGCACCGGCATATCCCAAGTCCGCTCTACATCGTGAGCATAATATCCGTCATAATTCTTGAAATTCAAATACTGCGCCTCGGCATGAATTGTTAAACAATCAATAGGATAACATTCTGCATAAACACCGCCTCCGTAAACGCTGTTGTCATAATCGTTGTAATTGTTTTTGTAATACTCGTAAGTGAAAATCACTCCGGCATTTACATACTGATTGAAACGGTAACCGATACACGGATTAATTTCCACAGAAGTAACGTTGCCGAAACAAAGTCCGATGTTGCCGCCGAAAACTATATGTTGCCAAAACCAATCAGAGCGGCTTTGAGAAGTACGGCGAGAATTGTTGTCTTCAAAATTTTCGTATTGCGCGTTTGCGGCGTTTACGCAAAACAAAAGCAGTAATAACGCCAAAATTTTTCTTAATTTCATGGTCTTTAAAGAGTTTTAAAAATTTTCGCAAAATTAAATATAATTTTTTATCTTTGCGCATTAATTTTAGGAAAAAAACGTTATAAAAATATGTTACCACTTTTAAAAAAAGAGTTGTCGGCGTTTTTCAGTTCTATAACGGGTTACATAGTAATCTTTGTTTTTTTGCTGATTAACGGTTTGGTTTTGTGGGTTTTCCACAACAATTTAAACATTATCGACAGCGGTTTTGCATATCTTGACCCGCTGTTTGAAATTTCACCGTGGGTGTTTTTGTTTTTGGTTCCCGCCATCACAATGCGTATGATTTCGGAGGAGAAAAAAACGGGGACAATTGACGTTTTGTACACTCAGCCGCTGACTGATTTTCAGATAGTTGCGGCGAAATACTTAGCGGGGCTGATTCTCATACTCATTTCAGTTTTGCCGACTTTAATTTACGTATATTCGATTTCTTCGCTCGCAGTTTCGGCGGGACAGACCGCTTCGGGCGCAACTCTCGCGGGTCTGGATTCGGGAGAAGTTTTCGGAGCATACTGCGGACTTTTTCTTCTTGCCGCCGTATATTGCGCAATCGGAATCTGGGCATCGTCGCTCACTGAAAACCAGATAGTTGCGTTTCTTTTATCAGTCGGATTATGCTTTTTTATGTATTTGGGTTTTGAGGCTCTGAGCAGTTTTTCGGGCGGCTTCGGACTGTTTTTGTCAAACCTCGGAATAGATTCGCATTACAAATCCATTTCAAGAGGAGTTATTGACAGCAGAGACATAATTTACTTTTTGTCAACGGTAACATTCTTTTTACTGCTTGCAACACACAAACTTCAATCACGAAACTGGAAATAATCATGAACAACAAGACAGAAATAAAAAAGAAAAGTTTTCAGACACTGCTGCTTTGCATAGCGGGAATACTGATAATCAACATTTTGTCGTCAAAGTTTTTTTTCAGGGCAGACCTTACGGACGACAAACATTTTTCGCTGACAGACTTTACAAAAGATTATCTAAAAGATTTGCGCGGCTCGGTAATGGTCCGCGTGTATCTTGACG
>JAEEXW010000489.1 GCA_016287995.1 Bacteroidales bacterium | reverse complement strand
TCAGTATAGGCGGCGTGTTGGCGGCAATGCTCGGTTATTTGA
The DNA here is from genome assembly GCA_016287995.1 of Bacteroidales bacterium. Lineage (GTDB taxonomy): Bacteria > Bacteroidota > Bacteroidia > Bacteroidales > UBA3824 > UBA3824. Next base: position 2,046 of record JAEEXW010000489.1, on the reverse strand, counting down.
TAAGACCGCTTTTGAAAAACGTTATCTCACACTCGTATACTTTGCTGTTTATCAGCGGATTAAGTTTTATAATCGGTACTTCTACACTGATTTCGCTTTACAACAAATACCCCGAAAAACTCGCTGAGGAGAAAAAACGTCTCGCAGAAGAAAACAAAAAACTGATTTCTTTCAAAAAGTCGGAAGACGGCACAGGGCTGTTACAAATGTTGAAAAGACCGTATTTCAAATACATTTTCATCTGCGCAACCCTCTCGATGACAATTATTTATATCACGGACTTTTCGTTCTTGTCAACGGTAAAAATCCAAATTCACCCCGACAACACAGCGCAATTTTTGACTCTCGTATATGCAGGTTTGAAAATCGGTGAACTATTATTGTCGTTCTATTCGGCAAAAATTTTGAGTAAATACGGTGTAAAATTAGGTCTTATGATTTTGCCGCTATGTATGGTTGTTGTGGTAACGTTAGCCGCATTTGTAGGACTATTTTGGAGCGTTAACGTGATAATGTTTCTGATTTTAATAACAATCAACAAATCACAAGAAAGAATTTTAAGACGCGGACTCGACGACCCCGCCTTCAACATACTTTACCAACCACTGCCCGAAAACGAAAAAGCCAATGTTCAAACCAAAGTTGGTGTGGTTCAGCAGTTTTCTACCGGTATTGCGGGCGTTGTCATTTGGGGCGTTAACTCGCTTATAAAACTTACCGGCGAATATGATTTCAGATATTTCTTGATTTGCTTTATCCCGATTTTGGTATTGTGGGCTATCAGCAGCAAAAACTTGTATGTCAGTTACAAAGCCACGATAAAACAAATTGTTGCCGACATCTCAAAAGAAAAACGCCGCGATGTTGCTAAAAACCAATACGGTGCAGAATTAATCAGGAAATATGTTAAAAACACTAATCCAAAAATTCAAAACCTCGCTGTAACCGTTTTGGCGGAAACCTCACCGCGAAGTCTCGAAAGTTACGCAACGCAACTTCTTGAAACCGAAGATACTGCCGTTACAAAATCAGTCTTGAAAAGCATTGACCCGACATGGAGAAAGCGTATCGCCGCCTCATGCAAAACCGTCAACAACGACAGCAACAACATCGAAATAAAACTGCTCTCCGAAAGAGCGGTCAACTATCTTGATTTTGACGACATAAAAGATTGTACAGAAGAGGACATTGCCGCTTTGGAGACAAGCGAATATGTCAGCGACAAAATAAAACTGATAAAAATGATGATGTCTTCCGACAAATACCTAAACGAAGACATTATTTTTAGACTCTTAGACTGCGAAGATAGAAACGTAAAATCCGCAGCAATCACCCTCGCCGGAAAACTCCGCACGCAGAGAATCATCTACAAACTGATTTCGCTGCTCGAATCGGTGGAATATTACAACACCGCAGGAACGGTTTTGTTGGACATGGGCGACAGGGTTCTCCCCGCTTTGAACGAATATTTCGACAAATGCAAAGACCCGGACATTCTGCTCAGAATCATAGAGTTGTATGCTAAATTCGGTTCAGCTCCGGCAAGGGCGCACCTTATCAAAAACATCAACTATCCTAACCGCGAAGTACAACTTGCGGTAATCAGCGCACTAAATTTCTGTAAGTTTCAGGCCACGGACGAAAAAGACATTCAGATTATCAAGCAGAAAATTTCGGACATTGTAGAAAACATTGTTTGGATAATGTCGTCTTTGGAAGACATCGAAGACGAAAAGAATACTTTGAAACTCTTTCAGGCTCTCGACATGGAAAGGGAAAACAATATAGAAGTGCTTTTCAACCTTTTGTCCTTTATCAATGAGCCGAGACTTATCAACCTCATTCAAAAGAACATTATCGGCAAAAACAACATCTTTGCGGTTGAAATTATCGACAATAATTTCTCCAAAGATTTGAAACAGATAATCACGCCGCTCTTTGAAGACTTGGCATCGGTACAAAAAATCAAAAAACTTTCAGGATTTTTCCCTCAGGAAAAACTCTCGTTTGAAGACCGCTTAAAAGCCATTATCAAAAGGGAATACT
>JAEEXW010000488.1 GCA_016287995.1 Bacteroidales bacterium | reverse complement strand
TGCCTTACACCGCTTTCATATTACCGATTCTACGACAGCGGAATTGGTTAAGTATATGGAAAATTGTTGGTTGGCGACAAAAGTGTCGTTCTGTACGCAATTTTTCAGAATTGCGGAAAAACACGGTGTTTACTATGAGGATTTGAGGGAATTGTTTTTGCTTGACCCTCGTGTTAATCCCTCGCATACATACGTTTTCAGGGATACGCCGTATTGGGATAGTCATTGCCTTAATAAAGACGTGGTAGCACTCGCACAGACCGAAAATGCAGAATTATTGAAGTCCGTAGTGGCTTATAACCAAAAACAAAAATTGTAAAAATGAGTACAAGGAGCAAACAAATTGCAAATCACGGTGTTGTAGGTGCAAGTTCGGGCTATGGAAGTATACGACAAAAAGAAGATTTCTATTCAACGGGGGACGGTGCTATTGAAAGACTTGAAGAAGTCTACACCTTACCAAAAAAGGTTTGGGAATGTGCTTGCGGTAACGGAGCATTGTCCGAACAACTTGAAAAAAACGGGCATACCGTTTACAGCACTGAACTTTACAAAAGAGGTTACGGAAAACAAGGTGTTGATTTCTTTAAACAGAAAAAAATGCCAACGGGTTACGACTGCATTGTTACAAATCCGCCTTTTAACCAAGCCGTTGATTTTGTACTACATTCCTTAGACCTTGTATCGAAGAAAAAAGGCATTGTGGCGATGTTCTTGAAACTTGCATTTTTGGAAAGTCAATCACGCTACGATAAACTTTTTTACGATAATCCGCCAACTTATTTATTCCCGTTTGTAACAAGGATAAATTGTTACAATAACGATAACAGAAAATTAGGCGGTTCGATTATGCCGTTTGCTTGGTATGTGTGGGATAATTCTGTAAAATCAGACGCACCACAAATTTATTGGATATAAACAAACTTTTTACGGAAAAAAGTTTGTTTTATCGAAAAAACTTTATTACATTTGCGGCGAATATCCAATCTATCACGGCTCGGTCGGGTCGTATAATATTGCAGTTGTGTTTTGAAAATGTATTTTTAATTTTTTTAAAACACAACAAAATGAGTATATCAAAATCATTAAAAAATGACCTTTGGCGGGCTTATAAAAGCGGTTTTGTGCAAGCCGTATATCCGCAGTATGCAAAAGGCTACAAGTCGGGGGAATATGGCGACTTTGTCGCCAAAAAGTTCGGTGAGGACGTTGCCGAAGAAATCGCTGATGAATTTTCACGCGACAAGTACAGACAATTTCACGGAGTCGGCTCTATTGCACCAAAGGGCAAAAAGAATGTTACAAAAGCAGAAATCATTGATGCTGTTTCCAAAAAGACTAACTCAACAAAAAAGGCTGCAACCGAAATTGTAAACGCCTATTGGGACGTTATTAAATCAACATTGAAATCAAATCCGAAAGCCAACATTACAATTCCTAATGTCGGTTCAATTCGTTGTGTCAAAACGAAAGCAAGAACTTACAAGGTTTCGGGGTTGAAAAACACCTCAAAAAAGACCGTCAAGAAAGAGGGTAAAACTACGCCTAAATTTTACGTTTCAGACAACTTTCTGAAAACAACTAAGTCCGCAGCACCGAAAAAGAGAAAGAGTGCGGCTAAGGCTAAAACAAAGGCTAAATCCGAAGCAAAAACTAAAACTGCGACCTCAAAAAAACGGTCTACGACAAAGAAAACAGCAAATAAAACCTCTAAAAAGAAATAGTTATGGAAGATTTATTAGACTTATCAGGAGTTAAAGGAAGTAACCGCCGCAAATGTGGCAGCCGTTTATCGGGTATTCGTGGCGGAAAAAACAACTTTAACAAAAAAGACATCGCAAGTTATGTAAGAGAGGTTACGGGCTGCCCGTTGGCAACGGCGACAAAGGCGGTTGATGCCGTAACTGATTTTATTAAGTTGTACGCAAGCGACACCAATAGTTGTGTTACTATTTCGGGGTTCGGTTCGTTCAGAACGAAGAAATATAAATATAAATCTCGTTTGCACGGCAAAAATTACAGCGGAACAAAAAATAAACTTGTATTTAAACCGTCAAAATGATGAAATACTTGGGTAATACGACATTAATGGTAG
>JAEEXW010000054.1 GCA_016287995.1 Bacteroidales bacterium | reverse complement strand
CTCTGTTGAGTTCGGGATTGTTGCCGATAATGCCAAACCGCTGTTTTATGCTTTGAAGTTCCATTACAAAAGAATTATACTTTTTTTCAAGGTACAAAATTAGTCAAATTATTTTATAAAAATAAATTTTTTTTCAAAAAAATTATTCCAATTCCTTTTGTTTTACATAAACGATGCTTCTATGCAGAACGATTATTTCCATAAGTTGGTCTGCAACAAAGATGTTTTTGTCGCGGACAAAGGCCGACAAATCGGTTTTGATGTATTCGTTACCGTCTTTTAAAGTATCGCAGTGATAAAAATTTTTCTTAAAAACATACACCGGCACGTCCTCTTTTATAGGCAGGGTTTCGAGCGTAACTTCCTTATTTACAATAACATTGAGATTATTTCCAAAACGCTTGTGTCTGAGTGCGTATTCAGCCGCCTCGTCGCCTGAAAGCACTTTTATGCGGTCAAAAACTATCACAAGCGTAGTGTCGCAGACATTTGCCCTCTGAAATGAAACCGTTACTGTATCAGGCGTATTTCTGCGTTTGTTGATAGAGTCCATACGCAAAGAATCGCGCAACTGTGCCTCCTCAATTTCTTCCTGAGATTTGGCGTGCGTCCTAAAACAAGAGGAAAATACTACCAATAAAATGGTCAGAAAAAACAGGTTTTTCATAACAAAAGTATTTTTTTAGTAATTTTCCGCCAAAAATACATAAAAAATGCGTTCCGTACAAAAAAAAGACGGAACGCATTTTCAAAAAAAAAAATTTTTTTTATGACCGAGAAAAAAAATCAGTCGTTTTCTTCGAGTTTGAAAATATCTTCGAGCCTTACCTTGAAATATCTCGCAATTTTCAAAGCCAAAACGGTTGAAGGTATGAATTTTCCCGTTTCAATAGCGTGAATAGTCTGACGGGAAACGTCAACTCTTTCCGCTAACTCCGCCTGAGTTATTTTTTTCTTTGCCCTCTCTACCCTGATTGTATTCTCCATAATTTTTTCCTATTTTAAATGGTTTATTTAATATTTTACTGATAAAAAAATACAAAATATGTACCATTTTTAAAATTTTCGGTGAATTTTTTACGTCTTTTTTTTACAAAATGTTCGATTCCTTTAAATTCTTACTCCGAATACAAGAACATCGTCTACTTGTTTTTCTTTTGGACCGCGCCATGCTTCAAAAATTTTTACGAGTATTTCTTTTTGTTTTTCCATCGGCTCGGTGTGGATTTCGAGGAGTTTTTTGCGAAGATTGTAACTTAAAAATTTTTGTTTTGTGTCGCAATTCAGTTGGTCTTGATAACCGTCTGAAAAAGCGTAAATACAATCGCCTTTTTCGATTTTTATTACTTGTTTTGTAAAAGGTTTTTCCTTGACAAAAATTCCGACGGGCATTTTGTCGGCTTTCAAGACTTTTACCTCATTACCGCGTATAATAATCAGCGGATTGTTTGCGCCTGCGTAAGAGAGGGTCATTTCTTTTTCGTTGATAACGTATACAATCGCGTCAATTCCGTCCCGATTGAGGGCTTTTTGCTGTCTGAGGCTGTTAATGATTGCCGTACGCAACTTATTGAGAATCATATCGGGAGAAAGTTCTATTCCGACAATGTAGTTGAGGTTTGCAATTCCGAGCATCGACATAAAACCTCCCGGTACGCCGTGTCCGGTACAGTCGCCGATTATGCAGACTTTGTTATCCCCAAACACATCCATCCAATAAAAATCGCCGCTGACAACACTTCTTGGCTGATAAAACAAAAAATGGTCTGGAAAAATCTCTTTAATTTTGTTCTTAGGCGTAAGTAGCGCATTTTGAATAGTGTACGCATAATTGATGGACGACTGAATTTGGGTTTTCTGCTTTTCTATTTTCTTTTTTTCGATTTCGACCTCAGCCTTTTGTGTTACAAGAACGCTGTTAAAATCGGCAAGAAGTACATTTTCGGTTACAGTTTCTTTACGCATTTCTTCCGACTCGGTAAATTTTTCGATGATTTCGTGCTCGCGTTTCAGCATCAGCGTAAAAAGGCTGAAAAGACAGAACAGCGCAATCACCACAACAGCCATCTGTATCAGGCCGTCCCGCATAATCAGAGTATGTATGGTCTGCTTATCAAAACTGTTTTCCAAAGAATGTTGAAGGCTGAAATCGTTCCACATTATCGTCGAGAAAAACAGAATGAAAATCATTACAAGCCACATGACGGTTGATTTTCCGAAATTTCCCGCAGTGTCATGTTTAAAAACATAATGGTAATAACACATTCCAGCAAGCGACCAAACCGTTAGAATTATATATGCCTCTTTTGCAAGCATTGTTTCCGACATCAAGTTAGGGAGTATCATTGCCATAAACATAATAACAGAGGCTACTGCGCCAAAAACTGCCCAAACTTTTTCTCTTGTGTAATCTGCTGATTTATAAGCACAAACCGAAATATATGCATATACCACCGAAACACAAAGCGTTGCGATGTCAACAACCCAGCCTATTGCCGTCCGTCCTAAAAATATCACGGGAACCGACAAAAGCATAATAAGGTTTACCGCTTTTACCGGCACGCCCCTCTCGTCGGTAACAGAATATTTCGCCGGCAAAATCCCGTCATCAGCCATGACTTTGAAAAGTCTTGCCGTTGCCTTGTAAAAACCTGTAACACTGGTTAGAAGCATTGACATAACGGCTATTGAGACAAGCCAAACACCGGGTTTGCCCATATACTTTTCAGCGTTGTAAAGTACGGACATTTCTACACTGCTACCTTCGGGTATCCCTTTTGAAGAAATCAGCGTGGTCATAATGTAGACTATCATGCCGCAAATAATCGCTGCACCCGTCCAAATATAAGTTTTCTTTATAGTAGTGTTGATTTTTCCGCCGATGTGCGTTACGGCTTCAAAACCGACAAAAAACCACGGTGCAATCAGCGTAACACCCAAAATTTTAGAAATCTTCGGACCATCTCCCGAAAAGGCGTTTTCTATAAATCCGCCCGCCTCGTCTGCCGAATTTATCAAAATTCCTACAAACAATATCACAACCGACAAAAAAAGTATGCTTGATAGAATTGATAAAACAATCATTGCCGAAATATGTCTGTAACCCGCTAATAATCCGAATATTGTTAAAATTATAAGCGAAACAATTATTTCGCCCAAATAGACATCGTATCCGGCAATATTATAGAGTTGTCCCCATTGCAAAACACCCCCAAAAAGATGTTTGGCAAACAGCGAAACCGCCGTCATATTAGACCAAAGCACCGACAAATACGCCATAATCAACGCCCAGACCGATAAAAAAGCATGGTCGCCGCCGATAATATTTTTTGTGTAAATATAAGAGCCGCCTTCGCTTGAAATCCTCTTAGCCAAGGCGTAATAGTTGATACATATAATAATAGCGTACAGCGCACTGAAAACAGTACCAAAAATTGTTCCCGATACGCCGGCATTAGGAATAAGTTCTGACTGAGGCATCATAAAAGCACCCCAGCCGATAATGCAGCCGAAGGTCATGCCCCAAACTGCAAAACCGCCTACTCCGCGCTCTTTTGAATTGTCGGTTGTAATCATTTGACTATTCGGTATTTTCGTTAAAAAAAAAGTCGCAAAATTTATGCCGCAAACCACAACGCCTGCACTCCCATATACACAACGATAAACATTGCAAAAAATATTTCAGCAAAAAGCGTTCGCCGCGCCGGAAAATTATTAAAAACCGTTACATACAGCATTGTCAGCGGTGTAACGGCAAGTCTTACAACCTGAACCGAAAAATACGGGCTTGCAGCAAGCAGCAGCGTAAGCACAAAAAATATGAAAAACATTTTGTAAGTTCTTGAAGCAAACAGATTGTATTTCGGATATTCTTGCAAAAGAAACACGCTTGCCGAGGCTATCATCACAAGATAAAGTCCGAAACTTATAATCTGCGGTTTTTCTAAGCCGCGATAAACGGGTGCTTGAAAAGCCTCTTTGTAACTATCCCAAATAGGCTCCATTGTGCTTTCAAAATAATAATAGCCCGAAACATAAAACAAAACCGGCGTACAAAAACCTATCAGATAAACGACAAATTCGCTAAAACGGTACGGACGATAAATTATCAGCGCGATAATCCCGATTATCAACAAAAAAGCCGCCGGAATACAAAACAGAGCCGCAATTCCGAAAAACAGTCCCGCGTCAAAAAACATAAATTCGGCATTATCAACACTGTGCGAACTCAGCACTTTTATAATGCCTAACGTTATGAAAATATTAGCAACTTGTTCCGGCAAAAGCGTATTGTGCGGAATGTATGACAGACTTACCATCGACAAAATCAGAATAAAAACCGTACTTTTTGCCCTTGTGAGTTCGTAGTTCAAATTCATAAGGACAACGAGCGCTATCTCTATTGCCATCAGAAAAAGCGATACGATTTGCGTTAACGAGGAAATACCACCGAAAAATTTCTCGTAAAGCGAGTTAAACAAAAGAGTTCCGTTTTGTGGCATTTCTATATGCCGAACCGTTGCCGGATAAAACATCGACACCGACATTGCCGCGACAATCAGGAAAGTGATTATCACGGCTTCAATTCCGTTCTGTTTTAATTGTTTTAAAATCATAATTATTTTGTGTTAATCACAGCCACAGCCTCTTTCAGTCCTCCGGCTTTTGCGGTAACGGTAACTGTGCCTTTTTCTCCGCGTTTGGATTTTATGATGCAGAGACATTTGCCGTTGAAAGCCGAGTGCGATTTGCCTTTGAAACTTTCGTGGCAGACCTCGTCGCCGTTGTCAAGTCCTGCGATTTCGCCCGGTCCTGAAACCTCAAACTCTATCATGTTGCAGGAGTTCGGGACAAGCGTTCCGTTTTCGTCTGTTATGTTGACGGTTATGAAACTCAAATCCTCACCGTCGGCATTGATAATGTTTCTGTCGGCGGAGGCGGTAAGTTGAGAGGCTTTACCAGCGGTTTTAACGGTTTGAGAAAATTCTCTGCCGCCGCGTTTGCCGACCGCTTTCAACTCGCCCGCCTTAAACGGCACTTTCCACGATAAATGCAGTTTGCTTGTATCATCGGAGAGTTTTTTTACGCCCAAGGACTCGCCGTTTAAGAAAAGTTCCACTTCATCGGCGTTTGTGTATGCCCAGACGTCAACAATGTCGCCATCGTTCCAGTTCCAATGCGGCAAAATATGTAAAACGTCCTTGTCTGTCCAAAGGCTTTGGTAAAGGTAATAAACGTCTTTTTCAAAACCCGCCAGGTCAATAATTCCGAAATACGAACTTCTTGACGGCCAGCCGTAAGGAGTCGGTTCGCCTAAATAGTCAAAACCCGTCCAGACAAAAATTCCCGAAACCCACGGATATTTCAAAAAGGCTTTCAAAGTCGTCTCGTGAGTCGAGCCCCAAGGTGCGCGGGTGTTGTCGTAAGCCGAGCATTTGTGGTCGGGAGTGTCAAAGGGCAAATCCCAGCGTGCAGGCCAGAGATATTCCGTGTCGGCGGGTGCGATGTAATGTCCGCGTGTTTGAAGTGCGGAGACAGCCTCCGTGATAATCAGCGGTTTGCCCGGAAATTTCTCCTTGAAAACCTCGCCCCAGTTGTAGTCGTGATAGTTGAAACCGATGATGTCCAGAGCGTCGGCTTTGAAAAGCAGGTTGTGCGGCTCGGTTTCGTTGTTGCCGGTCGTAACGGGACGTGTCGGGTCAATGGCTTTGATAAATTCCACCAACTTTTTACAAAGCATTGTGTTGACGTGTACTTTGTCGTCTTTTGTGTCTTTTTGCGAAAGTTGAGCCGCAAAGTTGAACATCAGGTTTGCTTTTTCTATGTCTAACGTGTCGGTTGAAATGTCGTGCCACTGTTCAAGAATTTCGTTTCCGATTGACCAGATAATGACCGACGGATGGTTCCTGTCCCTTTTGACAAAATCTTCCAAATCCCTTTCGTGCCACTCTTTGAAATATTGTGCGTAATCGTGCGGTGATTTTTTCCGCGCCCACATGTCAAAAGCCTCGTCCATAACGATAAAACCCATTGAATCACAAAGATTTAACAGTTCTTTTGCGGGCGGATTGTGTGAGGTACGGATAGCGTTGCAGCCCATGTTTTTGAGAATTTCCAACTGACGCTCCAAGGCTCTATGATTTACAGCCGTACCGAGTGCGCCAAGGTCGTGATGATTGCATACACCGTTGATTTTCATTGTTTTGCCGTTGAGTTTAAAACCATTGGCGTTGTCAAAACTGAAATATCTTATGCCGAAAGTCTGGGTGTAACAGTCCAAAGTTTTTCCGTCTTTTTTAATGGAAAATTCGGCTGAATAGATTTTCGGGTTTTCCGGCGACCAGAGTTGCGGGTTTTGGACGGTGATTTTTTCTAACTTTTTGAGTTCTCCGGCGGTGATTTTGTCGGAAATTTCAGAGGTTTGTGTGCCGTCGGGATTTTTTATTTTGACGGACAAATCGTAACCGCCTTCGCCCGTGATTTCAGTCTGAATGATGATGTCGGCGGAAGTCGCGCTGACATTTGACGTTGTTATAAACAATTCAGGCTCAACGAAATGCGTTTTGTTGACTTTTTTCAAAAATACGTTTCTGTAAATTCCCGAACCTGAATACCAGCGGGAGTTTGGCTGGTTGGTGTTGTCAACGGTAACCTCTACGGTGTTTTCTTCGCCGAATTTCAGCAGCGGCGTAACATCGTATTCAAAACTTACGTAACCGTTTGGACGGAAACCTGCTTTTTGACCGTTGACTTTGACGGTGCTTTGCCAGTACACGCCGTCAAAGCAGAGAAAAATCTGTTTGTCGGCATCTTCTTTGGGAACAGTGAACGTTTTTTTGTAAACGCCCAGGCCGCCGGGCAACGCTCCTCCGCCTGCCGTTGCGGGGTTGTCCTCTTTGAACTCGCCTTCTATTGACCAGTCGTGCGGAAGGTCAAGGGTTCGCGGCGTGCCGTTGTTAAGGGAAAATTCCCAGTTGAGGTTGAAATTTTCCTCTGTACGGTTGGTGCAGTCCGAAGAACCGCAGCCTGTTAAAACCGCAGCCAAAAGTGATAATATTAAATGACGTTTCATAATGTTTAAGATATTTAGTGTAATTTTTTTGTGCAAAGGTAATAAAAAATATCTTCTTGGCAACTAATAATTATTATTTAAGTAGTTTCCAACAGAAATTTCCACAGCGGCACAACCTCAACTTTTTTGCCTGTTGCGGTCTCTAAAATATCCTCTTCATCTTTGGTGATAATGATAAGGCGTGAGGGGCTGAGGTGTCGCTCGATTTCTGCGAGTGCGCCGATTTCACGCTCACGGGTTTCGGGTGCGGCAATGGAATACGATACTTGGATTGCGGTGTTTTGGCTTCTGACGAAAAAATCAACCTCAACTCCCGACATGTAATAAAACAATTCGCCGGGATAGCGTTTTGAGAGGCTTACGGCTACAATATTTTCTAACAGTGATGTCTTGGAATCAAGCAAAAACAGATTAAGAACGCCGTTGTCAATGAAATAATATTTTTTGTTGGTAACTTTGTCCGCGAGTTTGGCAACGATGTTTTCTACCGGCAAAATCAACCACGATTCGTTTAGACGGCGGAGGTAATCACTGATAGTTTCAGTGTTGATTTTTTTTCCTATGGACGATATTATGTTGGCAAGCCGGGAATACGAGGACGGCTGTTTGATATTTTCAGCCAACTTTCTGATTAATATTTTTAACGCTTCTGTATTCCTGATGTTGTAGCGTGCAATCAAATCGCCGAAAAAAACCTTGTTGAAAAGATTGCTGAGCCAGTTTCTTTTGTCTTGAACCTCAACGGACTCCGGCAGTCCTCCAAACGTGAAATATGATTCCAAAAATTTTAATATCTCTTTTCTGTAATCGTAAATTGCGTTTTTCTCGTTTATATTGATGTTTTTTGTCAGCAAAAATTCTTTGAACGAATACGGGAAAACTTCCTTTATCATATACCGTCCGCCGAGGGTTGTGGCAATCTGGGAAGAAAGCATTTTAGCGTTGCTGCCCGTTATAAAAACTCTGTATTTCTGGTCGGCGAGGCGGCGGGCAAAACGTTCCCAGCCGTCCACATTCTGAACTTCGTCCAAAAAGACAAACGGCTTACAGTCAAACATTTCCTCGTATGCGGTTTTTATCAGATTCAAGTCTTCTGTGGTTAAGGAGTCCAAACGGTCGTCTTCAAAATTAAAATAGAGCATTTCCGTGATGTCATGTCCTTGCTGTAAGAGTGTGTGTATCTGCTGGTACAAAAGATATGATTTTCCTGCCCGTCTCAGTCCCACCAAAACGTAATTGAGATGCTCGTCAAATTGATAATCACGAGGATAGAACTTAACTCCTAAAATCAGTTTTTGATTTTCTGCGATAATTATTTTTGCTAAATCCTTGTTCATAAGCATAAAATTTTGCCGCAAATCTAATAAAATTTTTCAATATTTCGGTTTATAAACCGATGTTTTTTGAAAATATCTCGGTTTATAAACCGGGATATTCTTTACTTTTTATAAAAATGTTGATAATCTTTGTACGCTGCCCAGTCGCCGCCCCAGAGAAAACCGTGCTTTTTGAAAGCCTTGCAGCAGTCGTCGTCCGGCTCTATTTTGTAGTCGAACTGTTTTGAACGGTCGCAATAAATTTCGGCGTTTGATGGTTGAATGACTTTTTTAGAGTTTTTTATGCGGATATAAGGGTTGTAGAGCGTGTTGATGTCAACCGCCATGCCCAAGGCGTGAAGCGAAAGGTCTTGACTGCCCGCCACGGTTCTGAAACAAAAACACGAAGAATTGTTGTCTCTCATGGACTGCTCGTCATCGGCGTTGTAGTCGTCTATAAGGCGGATTTTTTCAATCGGGTATTTTTTTTGAAAAAGTTCCGCAAAGATTTGAATCATATCCGTTGCGATTTTTTCGTTGCAAACCATTTCGCCGGTTAAGATTTCGCCTTTTATATTATAGTGCAAAACTTTTAAATATCTTAAATCTTCGCGTTTAACAGTGCAGTTTTCGGGAAAAGATTTTTTGTACATTCTTGAAAACACAGTATCTGTAATTTTAGAGAATGAAAAGCATTTTTCAAAACCGAAACCCCTGATGTCTTCCGGAGAGATTTTTACGCCTGCTTTCCAGTTGTAGAAAACCGGGTTAATTTGTTTAATTTCAACGGTTTTGTGTTCCTCCGCTTTTTGCGCGGGGATATTGCCCGAACATGAAAACAACATAAGCGAAGAAAAAAATAATATGAATATTTTCCCTGTCATTTGATTAAAATTTTATATTTATTCTCCTTCTATCACTTCCATCTCCACTTCATGTTTTGATGTTGCTTTGTTGTAGTTGATGCCGCAGAGGATGATTTGTTTTGAAAAACCTTTCAAACTTGCGGGATAGTTTTTGCGTTTGATTTGACTGATGGCGGTGTCCGCTGTTTGGTCGTATTTTAGTTCCACCACTATTGCAGGGCGTTGTGAGTTTGGCAAGGGAATGAAAACCATATCGGCAAAACCTTTGCCCGTGGGCAGTTCGTGGAATATTTTGTAAAATGGTTTGGCTGCGTAATATGCCAATACAATGGCGCAACGCATTGAATTTTCGTCGTTGAATTCAAGAATTGATGATGCCTCAAAATGGTAATCGTCGAAAGCACGGGCTATTTTATCCTTTTTGAGGTTGATGGTGTCTTCCAAAAGACGCAGAGATGCTCCCACCGATTTTGAGAGTTCTCCCCAGCCCACCACACTAACAGCGTTTTTAAACTCAATGGCAACTTCGGTATTTGGTATTCTTACTCGCTGAGTTTCAGGTTCGTAAGACAAATAACCAAGATGCACCAAAAGTGTCATAACATCGTCGCTTGTTTGAATATTTTTCATATCGTTGCGAAAACTTGCCGGTTCTATAACCTCTGTGCCGCCGCTCATCATCTCTATTATCTTTGACCTAACGTTGTCAGCATCTATGTGCAGGTATGTTTCGATAGCCATAAACGATGCAGTTTTTGACCAATAACTATTATAGTTACGAAACAAAATTGATTGCATTACCGAAAATGGGTTGAACATCGATTTTTCGTTACCGATGATGTATCCGTCGTATGCGTGTTTCATTAGTTCAAAATCCATATCGTTCTCTTTGCAGAGGACGGTAACTTCCTGTTCTGTAAAGCCGTAATACTTAGCGGTCTTGCCCGGATTTACGATACTAAACTCCACAAAATTGTTCAACGCTGATTGTGTCTTTATTTTGATTATTGGCAATATACCGGTCATATACACCAAAAGGAAAATCTTGTTGGCGTTGTTTGATTTGAACATCGCACGTAAGAAATTGACATACTCATCTTGGACATCTTTGTCTACATCACGCACAAGCATATCCCATTCGTCGATTATCAAAATAAACCGGTCGCCGGTTTTTTGGTTGATTTCTACAAGTGCATCGCTAAAATTATCTTGTTCTTCCAAAAAGGGATACGATTCTTTTAAATCCTTGACAAAACGTTTTTGAGCAACTTTTAATATTTCGTTTTTAGGAATATTGGCAAATCTGTTCCAGTCGATAAATATTGTCGGATATTTGTTGAGGTGCTTTTTGTAGTCGGGTGATTTTGTAATTTCCAGACCCTCAAACAGGTTCTCTGAATTGCATGAGCGGTCGTAATAGGCGTATGCCATTTTTGCCGCAACGGATTTTCCGAAACGGCGCGGACGGGAAATGCACAAAAATTTATTTTCTGTGCCGATATTATTGTTCAAGATGTTCAACAATCCCGACTTGTCAATAAAATTGCTGTTTTTTATACTTTCAAAATCTATATTTCCGTAATCTATAAACTCGCTCATGATGTTTTGCTTTTTTTGCAAAAGTAATGAAAAAAATTACAAAACTGCTACTTTTTTTGTACATTCATAACAAAAAAACTAAATTTGCGGCAAAATTATAAAGAATTATGAAAAAACTCGAAAAAACCAACGCCGCCCGCATTTTAGACAGGCTCAAAATAAAATACGAACTTATCCCTTACGAGGTTGACGAAACGGATTTGAGCGCGGTACACGTTGCCGCACAACTCGGCGAACCTGTTGAAAGAGTTTTCAAAACTCTTGTATTGCTCGGCGACAAGACAGGACATTTTGTCTGCGTTATTCCGGGCGAAAAAGAGTTGGATTTGAAGAAAACCGCCAAAATCAGCGGAAACAAAAGTTGCGCGATGGTTCACGTCAAAGAACTTCTTGATTTGACGGGTTACATTCGCGGCGGCTGTTCACCTGTCGGAATGAAAAAAAGTTTCCCGACTTTTTTCGATTCTTCATGTCTTGAATTTGATTACATTTACATTTCGGCGGGCAAACGCGGACTTCAAATCAAAGCCGCACCCGAAAACTTAATCAAAGCCGCTAACGCAAAAACGGAAATTATTGTAGAATAAAAAAAATATTATGAAGACATTTATTACAGAAAGTTTTTTGTTGAAATCGCATTTGGCGGAAGAACTTTTCCGCGAAAACGCAAAACCGATGCCGG